>VGEI01000585.1 GCA_016869415.1 Alphaproteobacteria bacterium | reverse complement strand
TAAGGCCCGAGGCCACGTTGACTATTGAAGATTAGATGATTTTTTGAGCACTCGGTCAAGACGCTTAATATTTGACGACCCCGAAAATGCGGTAATTCCTGCATATAGCCGCACAAAAACGCACAGGTAGCCCATACGCGCCTCTGGCTTATCCCATGCTTTGCTTGTCCGTATCTCCGGGCCGGCTCCCCGGCGCCACCTCGGCTGCGGGCGAGTCGGGGCTCGTCGGCTTCTCGGCAGCCGCCTTCTTTGCACGCTCGACGACCTCTCTTGCCGCTGCGGCAAGGGCCTCGAGCGCCGGGCTGACCAGCGGCTTGATCCCATCGTTGCCGGTGTAGTCCCAGGCATGGATGTCGAGCAGCTCTGGTGCGGCCAGCAGCGGATCCGTCGTCCACATGCGTCGCAGCGCCTTGAGCCGCAGTTCCTCGGGCACGGCGTTGTGCATGAACATCGAGTAGTCTGAATCTTTCCCCAGGCTCTCGATGGCCGGCAGCTTCGACAGGTCGAAACTCTCCTCGGCTTTAGCCTCCGGCACCGGAGGCGGCGTTTCGGCCGCCTCCGTCTCGCCGGTCCCATCGGGTTGCCCAACGGGCGCCTCGCCCGCCTGTTTGCGCCGCGACCAGCGGGCGAGGAAGCTTTCGTCGCCGCTCATTGCAGGCTCCCGCTCTTTGGCTTGTCGCGACCGCGCTTGCGCTTGCGGAATTGCTCGTCGACATGAAACGCGGCGACATAGGCGTGGAGCCAGGCTGCGATCTCCGGCAGCATCGGCACCTTGCCGACCGCGGCCTGTCCGCCTTCCATGTATGCCTCTGCGTCGGCAGGCGACGGCGAGACGAACGCCACCGCCATGCCGTGTGGCGCCGACGAGTCCTCGCGCAGCACCACGTAGATTCCCGGCTGCTCGGCCACCAGATTCATGCGGTAAGACACCGTCTCGTTGGTAAACAGTTCCATCGTAAAGACGCCGGCGAAGAAGCGCGTCGTGCCACCCTCTTCGCGCATCACGCTCCACGGCGCCAATGGGGGAATCACCGTCACCGCCTCGACCGGCTGCCAGACATAGTCCTGCCAGACGCTCTTCGCCTTGCGCCGCTCGACGATCACGCCGACGGTCAGCGTCTCATGGCGATCCATGGCAGGCGATGCAGGCTCTTCGCTCATGCCAGCAATCTCTCGGCCTCGGCCAGATCCTCGGGCCGGTTGGCGTTGAAGAACGGGTCCAGCGGCGTCGCCGCGAACTCCACCGTGGCGAGCTTATAGCGCGCGGTCCAGCGATCGACCTTGTAAATCTGCTCTTCGATAAGCGCCCGGCGCAACGCCTCGCGAAGGTCCACGCGCCACAGGCCGAAGACCGGATGGGCCTGACCGCCCGAAGCGGCAACCGCGAGGTCGGAACCCTCCGCCGCCATCTGCGCGACGAGGCGCTGCACCAGGTCCGACGGCAGGAACGGCGCGTCGCCGGCGAAGCTGGCGACCCAGGCGCAATGCGGGGCGTGCGCCGCCGCCCAGTCGAGCCCGGCGAGGATGCCGCCGAGCGGCCCGACGAAGCCTTCGACACTGTCGGCGACGACCGGCAAGGCGAACTCGGCGAAACGGCCGGGATCGCCGTTGGCGTTGATCGCCAGGGCGTCGACCTGCGGTCGGGCACGCTCGACGATCCGCGCTAGGATCGGCCGGCCGCCGAGCAGGCGCAGGCATTTGTCGCCGCCGCCCATGCGCCGCGACAGGCCGCCCGCAAGAATGATACCGGCGACTGCGTTCATCGCTCCTCCTGCCCCTCAAGATGGGCTAAACGCGGCAAACCGGCCAGCCCGCCCCGAAGAGTCGCGCGATCGGGCCCTAGAGCCGTGAGATTCAAGCCCTTTACAGGATATTAACCATATCGCAATTAAGCTCGTTTTTAGAATCTTTTGTGTCGGCTCGGACCCCGCCACCTGACTAGGATCGCCAATGCGCCCCGTCATCCAGCGTCCCTGCCTGCCGCTTGTCATCGGCGCGCCGCGCAGCGGCTTCGTGCTGTGCCTGAGCGTGCTGC
>VGEI01000584.1 GCA_016869415.1 Alphaproteobacteria bacterium | reverse complement strand
CCCCGTCGAGCGCAGCGAAATCCTCGGTGGTCAGATCCTTCCAGTAGCGGGCCGTCATGGCCGCCTTGATACCATACAAGGCGCGCCGCCTGGCACGACGCCCTAGAGGAACACGCCGCGGTCCAGGATCACCGCCGTGTATTCCTTGTAGGTCATGCCGAGTTCCTCGGCGCGTTTGAGCCGGCGCAGCGCGATCTCGCGTGGCGGCGTCTTCCACGCCCGACGATGGGCGCGCCGCCAGCAGTAACCGTTCCAGCCCCCACCAGTGTCTGGCGGCGGCTCTTCCAGGGGCGGGCCGCCGTTATGGCCAAGCCCGGGCACTGGCAGCAGATCGTTCATCGCGTCCTCGGGCAGTTCCTTGCATAATCCGTACCGTGACCGCCGATGCTCGCCAGTACGCTCCTGCCACCGCCCGCAACCGTGAGCCGATTCTCCAGGTCTTGCGCAAAGTGCTTCCAGCGCGGGGGCATGTGCTCGAAATCAGCAGCGGTACTGGCGAGCACGCCGTGTTCTTCGCTTCCGGCCTCCCGGGCCTGACCTGGCAGCCGAGCGACCCGGATCCGGCCGCACGTGCCTCGATCACGGCCTGGGCAGCCGCCGCGGCTCTCGTGAACCTGCGGCCCGCCCTTGACATCGATGCCCGCGCACCGACCTGGCCTGTGGCGCGGGCCGATGCCGTCATCTGCATCAACATGCTTCACATCGCGCCTTGGGAAGCGGCACTCGGGCTCTTCGCCGGGGCGGCCCGGATCCTGCCGACGCATGGCGTGCTGTACTTTTACGGGCCCTTCAAGCGCGATGGACGACACACCGCGCCGAGCAACGCCGCCTTCGATGAGTCCCTGAGGGGCCGCAACCCGGCATGGGGGGTGCGCGACCTGGGCGAGGTTACGGCAGCGGTCGCAGAGGCTGGCTTCGCTCCGCCGGACATCGTCCCGATGCCTGCCAACAACCTCTCTGTCATTTTTAGGTATCTTGGCACCGCGAATCGGCCGATTTAGCCTTTTATTGATAAATTAACCCTATAATCCGTTGCTGCACCGGGGCGATTCCCGTCCCGCCGGATTCTCTCACTCAGGCGACTGAATGCCCGAAACCGATCCCCAGACCATTCGCCGCGTCTACGCCTCCCTCCGGCTTATCAGGCGTTTCGAAGAAGAGGTCGCGCGCATCTACCCCGAAGACAAGATCAAGAGTCCCGTCCATCTCTCGATCGGCCAGGAATCGGTTGCCGTCGGTGTCTGCGACGCGCTCAATCCGGACGATCTCGCCGGCGGTACCTATCGCGGCCATGCCACCTACATCGCCAAGGGCGGCGACATCGATGCCTTGATGGCCGAGCTCTATGGCAAGGACACCGGCTGCACCCGCGGCAAGGGCGGTTCCATGCACCTCTGTGACATCAAGAACAACGTCGTCGGGTCCTCGGCCGTCGTCGGCACGACTGTCCCCATTGCCCTGGGCTATGCGCTCGCGCTCAAACGTGAAGGCAAGGGCCGGGTCATCGCCTCGTTCATGGGCGACGGCGCCACCGAGGAAGGCGTGTTCCACGAGAGCCTGAACTTCGCCGCGCTCAAGCGCCTGCCCGTGGTCTTTGTATTGGAGAACAATTTCTACGCCATCCACACGCCGATCAGCCGGCGCCAGGCTGTGCCTGACGCCATCTGCGAGCGCGTGCAGACCTATGGCATCCCCGCCTACCGGGTAACCGACGCGGATGTCTTCAAGATCCGCAATATCATGCTCGATGCCCTGCCCAAGATGCGACGCGGCGAGTTCGGCCCGATCTTTCTTGAGTGCCACACCTACCGCTGGCGCGAGCATGTCGGCCCGGCCAACGACTACGACGCCGGCTACCGCTCGACCGACGAGCTCGCCCCCTGGGTCGAAAACGACCAGATCCCACGCGTTGCCGCCATGCTCGAGCCCGAGGACCGTGCTCGTATCGACGCCGAGGTCGAGAAGCGCGTCGCGGCCTCCATCTCATTCGCCGAGAAGAGCTCGTTCCCGCCGGCGAAGGAGCTGATGACCCATA
>VGEI01000583.1 GCA_016869415.1 Alphaproteobacteria bacterium | reverse complement strand
AAAACCGGTGGTGGTCATCAACGTGATGACGCGCCTGTTCATGGATCCGCTCGACGACCCTTTCCAGGCGCTGGAGACGGCGCTAGCCCAGCATCGGCTGGGGCCGACGGCGGCGGCTGCCATCCTTATCGATCTGCACGGCGAGGCGACATCCGAGAAGCAGGCCCTGGCGCATACGGTGGATGGCCGGGCCTCGCTGGTTGTCGGCTCCCACAGCCACGTGCCGACCGCCGATGCGCGCATCATGCCCGGCGGCACCGGCTATCAGACCGATGCTGGCATGTGCGGCGATTACGATTCGATCATCGGCATGAAAAAGGACGTCGCCACCCAGCGCTTCGTCCGCAAGATGCCCGGCGAGCGCCTGACCCCGGCCGAAGGCGAGGGCACGCTCTGCGCCATCTACGCGGAGATCGACGACGCGAGCGGACTGGCTAGGCGCGTGTCGCCGGTGCGGCTCGGCGGCCAACTTGCCGAGGCGATGCCCTGAGAAAGGCGTCCGGCGTCCGCCGTCTCGGCTGGGGGCAAGAAACAGGTCAGTGAGGAAGAAGGCTGGCTGCGCGGGACTGCTGGACCATAGCGAGCGCGGCGTCGAGCGTGCCGACGAAACTCGCAACGTCGAGCGGCTTCGTGACGTAGCGGAAGAAACCGGCTGCTTCGCCGCGCGCCACGTCGGCCGGCATCGCCGCAGCGGTCAGGGCGATCACCGGCGTGTCGCGCGTCTCCGGCAGCATCTTCAGGTGTTTGAGCACGTCGTAGCCGCTTATGCCGGGCAGGTTGAGATCGAGCACGATGACGTCGGGGCGGTGGGTCACTGCAAGCTGGATGCCCAGCGGCCCGCTCGGCGCCGAGAACAGGGAGACGCCCGACAGCGTGCGGATGACATGTTCCATGAGCCGCAAGTTCGCGGGATTGTCCTCGACGTAGAGAAGCGAGTAGCTCTTGGCGGTGTCGGACGCACCGTTTGCACCGCCCGCATCGGCCGTGGCAACCGGCGGCGGCAGTCTGAGATGCACTTCGGCGGGGAGTTCCACCCAGAACGTGCTTCCTTGGCCCGCTTCGCTGGTGTAGCCGATGCTGCCTCCCATGGCCTCGATCAGCCGTTTCGACAGGGCGAGGCCGATTCCGGTGCCTTCGACCGCGGAGTTTTCTGCGGCGAGGCGCTGGAAAGGCTCAAAAAGTTGCGATGCGAATTCGGGCGCGATGCCGACGCCGGTGTCGCTCACCGCGATCCGTATCCGGCTGTTCTCCTGCCGGGTGGCGGCCACGCTGACGCTGCCGTCGGGCCGGTTGTATTTGACGGCGTTCGACAGCAGGTTGAGCAGCACCTGACGCAGACGCTGTAGGTCGGCCCGGACGGCGGCGCCGCTCGTGTCCTCGGCCGCCTTGAGGGTGATGCCTGCTTTGATGGCCACGGGCCGCATGCTCTGAACTGCCTGGGTGACGACATCGGCAACGGTTACCGGTTCGAGCGACAGCTTCAACCGGCCGGCCTCGATGCCGGCCAGATCGAGCACTTCGTTGACCAGGTTGAGCAGGTGCCGCCCGCCGTCGAGGATGTAGTCGGCGAATTCCTTCTGGGTGGCGGTCAGGTTGCGCTCGCGGTTGAGCTGCAGCATCTGGGCGAAGCCGACGATGGCGTTGAGCGGCGTGCGCAGCTCGTGGCTCATGCGCGACAGGAATTCGGACTTGGCGTTGTTCGCGGCGTCGGCCTCGGCTCGGGCCTCGCGCTCAGCGTCGGCGGCACATTCGCGCTCGGTGACGTCGAAGCGCAGCGCGATGATGCCGCCGTCATGGGTCGGATGCTCGATGACTTCGACCCAGTGCATGCCGTGCCGGATCACCGTGCTGGTCGGTGCCGCGCGATGCCGGCGCATGCGCTCGGCGATCCAGGCTTCGGAGTCCGCCTTCGCATCGTCGATCAAACCAGCCGCCAGGCAATTTCGTAGGACGGTCTCGAAGGTATCTCCCACCCGATGGAAGGCGGCCGCTGCCGGCACGATGGAGGCATTCGCCTGGTTGACGTAGATCAGGCGGTCGTCGGTGTCGAACAGCAG
>VGEI01000582.1 GCA_016869415.1 Alphaproteobacteria bacterium | reverse complement strand
CCGGGATTGCCGCTCCTCACGCCAGCCGCGGTTGCGCTTTCGGCGACTTCGACAACGACGGCGACCTGGACATCCTGATCGTCAACCTGAACGAGCCGCCGTCGCTGCTGCGCAACGATTTGTCGGGCGCCGGCAACTGGCTCAAGGTGAAGCTGGTGGGGGTCAAGTCGAACCGCAGCGCGATCGGCGCGCGCGTGGTGGCGCGCTACGGCGCGAGCCAGCAGACGCAGGAGGTGCTGAGCCAGTCCAGCTATTACTCCGTCAACGACCTGCGGCTGCACTTCGGCCTGGGCGCGGAGAAGATAGCCGATCTCGAGATCCGCTGGCCGAACGGGGCCCGGGAGAGCCTGCCCAAGGTGGCCGCCAACCAGTTGGTGACCATCCGGGAAGGCGCCGGGATCGTCAAGCAGGAAAAATTCTCAGCCCGAAGCTGAAGCATCGGTCGCGGCCGAGGCTCGCGGGGCGCGCAGCGACGCGAGCGACGACTTGATTTCGCTGATCCGGGCCATGAATTCGGTGCAGGCGTTCTGGATCATGATGGAGCCGCGGCTGAGGCGGTTCTGGAACTCGTCCTCGATAGCGCGCAGGGAATCGGCGATCTGCCTGAGGTGGCTCTCCAGAACCTCCTGATCGACCGAGACCGCATACTCCAGTTGAAACTTGTAGAGCGCCAGGATCACCGGCAGCGCCATCGAGTAGGAGACCACCAGCACGTGCGACTTGATGGCCTGGAAATGCGCTTTCCGGCATACGCTGTAGACGGAGTCCGGTATGGCCGCGATGGCCAGGTGGATGGTCTGCGCCGGATCGATGTACTTGGCGACCTCCTGCGCCTTCGAGGCCACCGCGGCTTCGATCTGCGCCGTCAGGCCGGCGCGCTCGGCCGGGTCCGCAGTCTCGCCGAGCTTCCGCAACATCTCGCTGGCCGGCCACTTGGAATCGATCGGGACCCGCTTCTTGTTCGGCAGCAGCAGAGCGAACTCCACCACCTTGCCGCCGACGCGAAAGTCGCGTTCGATCCAGTTGGGAGGAAACGAAGCGAATGCCTCGGCCAGCAGGTTTTCCCCGGCCGCCCCCAGATCCCGGCTGCCGATGAGCTTGTGGGTAATGGCCTGGATGCTTTAGTGGATCTCGGATCCCTGCTGCTGCAGGCTGTCGAGATTGGTCTGGATTGCGCCCAGCTTGTGGGAGGCGGTCGAGAGGGTCTCGACCTGCGACTTGATGGCCCCCAGGTCCTGGACGGCCGCGCTCAGGCCCTCCACCTGGGATTTGATGCCGCCGAGCTGGGCCGCGGTCGCCGAGAGCGTCTCCACCTGGGAACGGATGGCGCCCAGATCCGCCACCGATGCCGCGACCGTCTGCACCTGCGAGCGAATGCCGCCGAGATCTCCGGTCGCGCCGCTGAGGCTCTGAAGCTGGGCTTTCAAAAAGGCGAGATCTTCGCCGGTCTTCCTGGATCGCCAAAGAAGAAAGACGAGGATGGCGATTACCGCCAGCAGCAGCGCTGCCAGAGGCTCGATCGTCACTCAGCCGCCCATCCTGTGCATGATTTCCCGCGGGCGCGCCTTCGAACGAGCCGGGCGATCAAACCAGCAGCTCGTCTCGCGTGACATCAACAGTTTGATGAACATGGACAATATCGAGATCCCGTCACCCGTGAAGGGTGGGGCGTATGGGCCACGAAAGTGGTTGTTCTTTGTTGGGGAATCAGTCATGCGAATGGCTGCTGGCAACCCAGAAGTTTAGGGCCCGGCACCGAGACGGTGTCACTTGGCGCGCCTACGACCGTACGGGCAGGGGTCATCACTGGCGCTCCGTGCTGCGTAACGTGACGGTCATACTGGGAATGAGCGGCTTGCTCGGAATGAGCCGCTTGGCCCTTGCGGAGCGGGAATCGGATGCCATTTATTTTTTCCAGTGTTGAACGAAACCTTGACCGGAATTTCCATTTTGGCTCCCGGTACGAAAACAGTATACACCCACTCCGCCTTCCTGCGAGCCTCCGTGGTCGGTTCTTATCATTCGGGAGCCGTGTTCGTCTCCGCATGGGGCGGTTTTGACCG
>VGEI01000581.1 GCA_016869415.1 Alphaproteobacteria bacterium | reverse complement strand
AGGCGCTACCCTACATCTTCGTCGGCCTCGACGTAGCGATTGTGCTGTCGGTGATCGGCGCCATCGTCGGCGAGTTTGTCGGCTCGCAGGCGGGCCTCGGCTATCTGATCCTGCAGAAGAACTTCAACATGGATATGTCGGATGTCTTCGCCATCCTGATCGTCTTGTCGCTCTTCGGTATCGGGCTGCATATGATCGTCAATGCGATACAGCGCCGTGTGGTGTTCTGGATGGAAAACGCGACCGACCGCGTGATGGGCGCCTAAAGTAGCGCTACACTGCTGGAGACCTGAGGGAGTAGCTAACCATGGTGACTGCATCATCCCGTCCGGTGTCATCCCGTCCGGCTGCCGCGCCGCGCCCGGCGACCCGCGAGGAAATGCCGGTGCTCGATCTCACCCCCCTCAACCAGGGTGAGAAGCTGGACAAGCTGGCACGCGAATTGCGCCACGCCTGCGAGACCATCGGCTTCTTCTACGTCGCCAACCATGGCGTGCCGCAAGCGGTCGTCGATAACGTTTTCGCGGCGACCAAGCGCTATTTCACGCTGCCCTTTGACGAGCGCATGAAGCTGCGCATCGATGAACGATTCCGCCGCGGCTTCATGCCGCAGGGCATCAACAAGCACCCCGGCTACGAGGCCGACCTCAAGGAGAGCTACGAGTTCGCCCTCGATCTGCCGATGGATGATCCGGCGGTGGTTGCCAAACTGCCGCTGCACGGCCCCAACCGCTGGCCGGCGGAGCATCCCTGGCTGCGCGAGGCTTGCGAGGCCTACTTCAACGAGACCATGGCACTAGGCAAGCGTCTGCTGCGCGTCTTTGCGCTGAGCCTCGGCGTCGATGAAAAATTCTTCCTGCAATACTGCACCAAGCCGATGGTGCAGTCGCGCCTGTTCCACTACCCACCGCAGCCGCCGCTGAGCCCGGACAAGGAGTTCGGCGTCGCCCCGCACAGCGACTACGGGATGATCACCCTCCTGACCCAGGATCCGATCGGCGGGCTCGAACTGCAGAAGCGCGACGGGGAATGGGTTTCGGCGCCGTATATCGACGGCACCTTCGTCATCAATTTGGGCGACATGTTCAAGGTGTGGACGAACGACGTCTATGTCTCGAACCTGCATCGCGTGGTCAACCGCAGCGGCAAGGAACGCTACTCGATCCCCACCTTCTTCAACCTCAACTACGACGCACCGGTGACCTGCCTGCCGACCTGCCAATCGGCCGACAACCCCCCGAAATACAAACCGATCAAGTCCGGTGATTACTTGGTCAGCCGTTTCCGCGACGTCCAGCAGTACGGCAAGCCGATCCCGGAGCAGGTGCCGGCCTAGCTGCCGGAGGACGCTAACCGCTTGACGGCACGGCTTGTTTCGCCGCGCCGCTTGCGCCTAAACTCGACCCGGCCCGGGTCCGGGCGGGAGAATCAGTGATCGTCGACGAAGCCTTTGCCGTGGCGGTGATCCTGGCGGCCGTGGTCCTGTTCGGGCTGACGACGTTGCTGGGGCTGCGCGAGCGGCGGCGGTCCGCGCGTCTGGCCGGGGAGCTCGCGGACGCGCGGGCTCGCGCCCATCAGGCGGAGCAGGCCCATCGCGCCGAAAAGGATGCTTCCACTGCCCGGCAAGCCGACATTGAGGGCGAACTGGCGGGCTTGGTAGCTGTACGAGACCGCATCGGCCATGCCTTGGACCGGTTGCCGCTACCGGTCTGGCGCCGCGACGAGCAGCTGGAGGTCGTTGACTGCAATGCTGCCTACGCCAAGGCCGTGGAGGCGGATCGCGAGCGTGTGCGCCGCGAGGGGTTGACCCTGGGCGGGCATGCGATGGCCGGACGGGCGCGGGCCCTTGCGGAACTCGCCCGCGCCGCCCAGACGCCCCAGAGCGAGGAAGGGCACGCGGTCATTGCCGGCTCGCGGCGGCTTCTCGAATTCACCGAGGTGCCGCTGCCCGGAGGCGGCACTGTCGGGGTGGCGCTAGACGTCACCGATCGCGAGGAGATCCAGAAGGAATTCGCCCGCCATGTCGCCGCGCATGGCGAGGTGGTTGAGAACCTGGCCACCGCCATC
>VGEI01000580.1 GCA_016869415.1 Alphaproteobacteria bacterium | reverse complement strand
TGATCACCACCCTGCGCGACGTCGAGAACGAGCGCGAGGATTTCTTGCTCACTCTGGCCTGAGTCATTGGAATCACCATGGCGAAGAAGAAACGCCCACCCATTCTGCTGCGACCCGGCAAGGGCCGGAAATACGACATGGGGGCGATGCGCGCCGTGTTCAAAGCCGACGGCGCGGAAACGGGGCGGCGCTACTCGATCTCCGAATGGTGGCTGGAGCCCAACACGCCCGGCCCCGGCGCCCACAGCCACGAAGGCGAGGACGACGTGTTCTACGTCATCGAAGGCACGGCGCATTTCCTGATCGGCCGGCGCTGGATCAATGCGCCGCGCGGCAGCTTCGTCTGCGCGCCGGCCGGGGTGACGCACGACTTTGCCAACCGCACGAAAAAGAAGGTCGGCATCCTGAATTTCTCGATCCCCGGCGGCTTCGAGGACCACATGCCGGCGATCGTGAAATGGTTCAAAGCGAACCGCTGAGGCTCAGCGGCTGACTTTCAGAATCGTCGTGCCGATCAGCGTGGTGACGACGGCGGCAAGGCGGGCAAGGTTCAGCCGCTCCTTGAGCACGGCAACGCCGATGATGACGGCGAAGACGATGCTGGTCTCGCGCAGGGCCGAGACCAGCGCGATGGGTGCTACCGTGTAGGCCCAGAGCACGATGCCGGAGCAGGCGTAAGCGATAAGGCCGGAGAGGATGCCGGCGCGCAAGCCCCGGGCGCCCGCCGCCTTCGGCGGGGCGGGGCTCAGCCTGTAGGCCGCGGCAAAACCCAGCAGCGAACCGAGCATCTGCACCCAGACGATGTAAGACACCGCACTGCCCGCCAGACGCGCGCCGAGCGCGTCGAGAATCGAATAAGCCCCGATCAGGCCGCCCATGAGCAGCGCGAGGGCCGCGGCGCGGCTGTCCCGCAGGCCCGCCGCCCCGCGGGCCAGCGCCAGACTGATGATGCCGAGACCGATGAGCAGCACGCCGATCAGGGCTGGCCGGCTCAGACTCTCGTCGAGCAGCGTCGTCGAGAGCAGGGCGACGACCAGCGGGGCCGAGCCGCGGGCCAGCGGATAGACGAGGCTAAGCTCGCTGGTCTGGTAGGCGCGGTTGAGCAGCAGCCACATCGCCGTGCTGATCACGATGCTGCCGAGCAGGTAGGGCCAGCAGGCGGCAGCCGGAAACTCGACGAAAGGCGCCAGGCCCAGCGAGAGCAGCACCTGGACGGCGCAGAAGCCCTTGATCACGCCGGGCCGGTCGCCGCTGCCGCTCTTCAGCATGGCGTTCCAGATGGCGTGCAGCAGCGCCGCGGCCAGCACCAGCAGGAAGACGTCGAGGGGCATCAGCGCGGCTTTCCCAGGCCGTCGCGATAGCGCCGGCAGCGCAACGTTCCGACATTGCGCGAGAGGCGCTCAGTAGAAAGATGGACCCCGGCCTTCGCCGGGGTGACGATCATCCTTGCGGCATCACCGCGCACACGGGATGACATCGCTGCGGGGGCCCCTACACCTTGATCCAGGTCTCCGAGAAGGCGAGCATCGCCGTGGTGATGGTGTGCCCGGCGATGTCGCGGGGCACCGGCTTGCCGGGCAGCAGGCGGCCGTTGACCGTGATCGTCGCCTCCTGGCAGCCGACGAAGGTGCTCGGCATGTAGTGCACGCCGGTCGCCGATTTCTCGGGCGGGAAGGCGAAGCAGAACGGCTCGGTCAGCCCCTTCCATTCCAGCCGGATGAGAAACTCGCCGGCATTGATCGTCTCGCGATAGGAGTCGATGGCGTTGCCCTGGGTCTCCACCGTGTCGAGGCGCTTGTAGATCAGGTTCTTGAGGCCCGGGATGCCCTTGAAGGCGCCGAAATGCTGGACGAAGCACTCGACCAGAAAGCGCGCCAGCTTCTCGTTGTCGAAGAAGCAATAATTCTCCTCGCCCTTTTTCGGCTTGGCGCTCTGCGGCGACTGCATGATCACCGCGGCATGGCCGCGCCCGAAGGGCGACTGCACGACGCGGAAGAAGCTGGCCAGCGAGACGAACGGCCCGTCGGGCGATTCCTTCAACGAGATGCCGGGGTTCTCACCCGACCAT
>VGEI01000579.1 GCA_016869415.1 Alphaproteobacteria bacterium | reverse complement strand
TTCGGCACTCGCCCCTGCCATCGGCGGCTGGATGCTCAGCCTCTGGCCCTTCGGCTGGCCGTTGATCGTCGGCGGCGCCCTCAAGCTGGGTTACGACCTGGCGCTGTTGGCGATGTTCTCGCGGGTGCGGCCGCCCGAGGAACAGCGGCCCTGAAACACAAAGCCGGACCCGGGTATCCCCGGTCCGGCTTTGGCGACGCAGCTCCCTAAACTTGGCCCGTGTGCGGCGATGCCGCCTGCACTGTTATTTTTGTGCGGCGAACTATAGCCACGGCGACATCATGAGTCACGCACCTTCTCGCGAGACCATAGGCACACGAATGAAATTTCGCCCCCCTCAGCCCAGGTTGAAGGCGTATTTGGCGAGGAAGACCAGGGCCAGGATGATGACCGGCCAGCTCAGCTCATTCCACCGGCCACTCAATAGCTTAGCCACGGCATAGGCGATGAAGCCAAAGGCAATGCCGTGGGCAATGGAGTAGGTCAGCGGCATGATCACCATGCACAGCACCGCGGGCCCGTACTCGGTGACATCCTCCCAGTCCAACTCGGTGATGCCCTTGGCCATGATGCAGGCGACGAAGAGCAGGGCCGGGGCGGTGGCGTAGGCGGGCACCGTGCCGGCCAGCGGTGCGAGGAACAGGGCGGCGAGGAACAGGACAGCGACTGTCAGGGCGGTGAGCCCGGTCCGCCCGCCGGCCTTAACGCCGGCCGCACTCTCGATATAGCTGGTGGTGTTCGAGGTGCCGAGCAGGGCGCCGATCATGGTGGCCGAGGAATCGGCGAGCAGCGCCTGCTTGAGGCGCGGCAGCTTGCCCTCCTTGGTCAGCAGGCCGGCGCGATGCGAGACGCCGACCAGCGTCCCGGCCGTGTCAAACAGGTCGACGAAGACCAGCGCAAAGATGATGGAGAACAGGCCGACATTGAGGGCACCCCAGATATCGAGCTGCAGGAAGGTGGGTCCCAGGCTGGGCGGCAGCGAGACGATGCCGCCGGCAGGCGACACGCCGAGCGCCACGCCGACCACGGTGGTGGCAAGGATGGCGATGATGATCGAGCCGGTGATGCCGCGGGCTTCCAGGCCGAGCATCAGCAGGAAGCCGCAGGCGGCGAGGACGACGGTAGGCTTGGTCATGCTGCCCAGGGTCACCAGGGTCGCCGGGTGATCGACGACCACCCCGGCATTCTCCAGGCCGATGATGGCCAGGAAGAAACCGATGCCGGCCGAGATCGCCATCTTCAGCGAGCGCGGGATGGCATCGAAGATCCACTCGCGCACCGGCAGCAGGCTGAGAATGATGTTGATGACGCCGGAGATGAAGACGCAGCCCAGCGCCACCTGCCAGGAGAGGCCCATGCCCTTGACCAGGCCGAAGGCGAAGAAGGCGTTGAGCCCCATGCCAGGCGCCAGGGCAATCGGGTAGCGCGCATAGAGCGCCATGATGGCGGTGCTGATCGCCGCGGCGAGGCAGCTGGCGACGAAGACGGCATTTTTGTCCATCCCCGACGCCGCGAGGATCGAAGGATTGACGAAGATGATGTAGGCCATGGTCAGGAACGTCGTGGCACCGGCCAAGACCTCGGTGCGCACTGTCGTGCCGTGCTCGCGGAGCTCGAAATAGCGTTCCAGACTATTCATGGCTATCCCCCTTTTTTGGCGCCGGAATCCGGGACTCGGGGGCCCCGGAGTCGGCTCAATCGAGAAGCATAGGGGAATGCCACCCTCTCGTTAATCGTTTTTCCCCGGGGGAGGCTATAATCGCCCCATGCGCAAATCAGTGCCGATCGCGACATTGACGGTGCTGGCTGTCCTGACGGCCCCGGCGGCGGCCCAGAAGGCCACGGTGACCGACCGCGAGTGTCGTCAGCTCGTCGAGCACTCGGGCGCGGCGGGGGCGGCCTATCAGCCCGGCACGACCGCCCGCGGCCGGCCGGTGGCGCCGGCGGACGCGCCGTCGTCGGCATCGCAGATCCAGCCGCCGCAGAACTTCACCATCGACCTGAAGACCTCGCTGGCGGGCAATTACGGCATTCCGTCCAACTCACCGCTCCTCGACCCCTCCGTCGAG
>VGEI01000578.1 GCA_016869415.1 Alphaproteobacteria bacterium | reverse complement strand
AACGCAAGCGTCTCCTCAACCGACGCCGCGCGCGTCCACGATCCCCGAATCATGGTTGCCCATTGATTCAGAAGTCTTCATAAAAGGCAACTGTAATGCTAGCGGAGAGGCCAGGGCAGGTCGAAGTAGCTCTGCAACAAGCCGCCGGGGAAATCGAGCACGAAGACGTAGGACATAGCCACCAGGAACGCCATTGCCGAGGCCGTGAGGACCAAATTGCGTAGCGGCGGCGCTTGCGCTTTCACGTGCAGAAAAGCCAGGAAGAAGATCCCGAGGCCGATCAGGAATCCGGTTACCGCGCTCACACCGATCAGGCCTGCCAGCCACAGGAGATAGTGCTCGATCGGCAGCATGTCCGCCGGCGAGTCGGATTCGGTGTCGAACACGACGCGGCTGACGCGCGGCCCCCAGAGCACCATCGCCAGAACCACCAGGGCGCCGCCCAGTGCCGAAAGCGATAGGCCCAGCGGAAAGATCTGCGCCAGATACGACTGCTTGAGCGAGTCCTGGATGCCGTAGGCGAAAGCGATGGCGACGAACAGGCCGAACAGGGTCTGTGGCCAGATCTTCCGCACCTTGCCGGACTCCCCGCCTTCGTCGATGCCCGGGCGGCCGTAGCGTGCGCCGATCCACACCGAGAGGATGGTGAAGGCGGCAATGATCAGCACGCCGGGCCGCCAGAGCCACGACCATTCGTGGAACTGAATGGCTTGATAGAGGTAGGTCTCGGCCCCCTTGGCCAGGACGAAGCCGATGAGCAGCGGCGGCCGCGGCCAGCCGAAGCGGCGCATGTAGATGCCGAGCACGCCGATGCCGAGCAGTGTGAGGATGTCGCCCCAATCCGTCGTCGCCTGATAGGCGGCGAAGAAGATGATCATCAGCATGAACGGCGCTATGTAGGCGTAAGGCAGCGTCGTCAGCCGGGCGACAAAGGGCGAGATGACGATGCACAGCCCGGCGCCAAGCACGTTGGCGATCGCCAGCGACCAGATGATCGTATAGACGAGGTCGAGCCGTTGCTCGACCATGGTAATGCCCGGCTGCATGCCGAGCAGGATCATGCCGCCGAGGAAGATTGCCGTGCTGCCCGAGCCGGGAATGCCGAAGAGGATGGTGGGGATCAGCGCACCGCCCTGGACCGAGTTGTTGGCGGATTCGGGAGCCAGCACGCCGCGCACATCGCCCTTACCGAAATTCTCCTTGTCCTTGGCGATCTGCACGACATGGCCGTAAGCCAACCAGTCCGCCACAGACCCGCCAAGGCCTGGCATGGCGCCGATGACGCAGCCGATGGCCGAGCAGCGCAGCACCAGCCCCCAATGCTTGATCGTGTCCTTGATGCCCTGAATCCAGCCGGACCCGAGCCTGCTGGTCGTCGATATGGCCGTGTTGTGCCGCAGAAGATCGACGATCTCCGGAATGGCGAAGATACCGAGCGCCATGACGACGATCGGAATGCCGTCGATCAGGTACTCCGTGCCAAGGACCAACCGCCACTCGCTCGTCGCCGGAGCCGCCCCGACGCAGCCGAGCAGCAGGCCGATGCCGCAGGATAGCAACCCCTTGAGCAGGCTCGAGCCCGCCAGCACGCCGACCATACTGAGGCCGAGTACCGTCAGCATGAAGAGCTCCGCCGAGGAAAAGGCGAGGATAACCGGCCGGGCAATGACCACGAACACCGACAGGACCAGCGCCCCGACGATGCCGCCGACCATCGACGAGAAGAACGCGGCAGACAGGGCGCGCGCCGCCTCGCCGCGCTTGGCCATGGGGAAGCCGTCGAGAATGGTGGCCTGGGAAGCAGCACCCCCTGGAATACCCATGAGGATCGAGGTGAAGGTGTCGCCGGTCGGCACGACCGCAAGCAGGCCGATCAGCATGCCGAGCGCCGAGACCGGGTCCATGCCGTAGACGAACGGCAACAGGATCGACATGCCGGCGATGCTGCCGAGGCCCGGCAGAATGCCGATGATCAGGCCGACGAAGACGCCGACCATCATGTAAAAGAGGTGCCAGCCGGTCAGCAGGTTGACCAGCGCGGACAGGATAATGTCGATCACGAGGACAGCCGGAAACGTAAGACGGCGGGCTTTGC
>VGEI01000577.1 GCA_016869415.1 Alphaproteobacteria bacterium | reverse complement strand
CCATAATATTATTATCACCTCGCAGATACTCATAATTATATTATGGTCTTTTGGGTATAGCCGCCCTGAGCCACCCCAAGCAACCCCTGGTTTAGGCCGTTCGGCAGTAGATGGCGGGGCGCCAGAATTGGCCAGCAGTTGAACGCGAGTTCGGCGTGGCGGCCAGCTACCTGCTTTCCACTTTGCGCACGCCTCGTCGCGGCAGACGAGGAGCCGCTGATCATCGCGCTAGTCGCCGCCGCCCAAAGCCGTGATCACTGCGAGGCTGGGGCGCGGTCTCGCGAACTCATGCCGGCCGGCCTGGTGCAAGTGCCGCTGGAGAACGTGGACATGCTCGGCGCCGCTGTGCCAGCCGCCGGGTTACGCCTTCGGCCCGGCCAGCGCAGTCCTGCACTGAAAACTATCCACAGAAGTCAGGAACGTCGCATCCGCGTCCGGATGCTGGTCTTACGACGGTATGGCATAAGTATCGCCGCCCCTGGATGGGAGCAAGCATGTCGGTATCTATCGCCATCCGCAACGTCAGTCGGCGGTTCGGCGCTTCGCGTGCGCTGGAGGCGGTCAATCTCGACATCGCCGCAGGAGAGTTCGTCGCCTTCATCGGGCCGTCGGGCTGCGGCAAGACCACGCTGCTGCGCATCGTCGCCGATCTCGAGGTGCCGACCAGCGGTTCGGTGCTGATCGGCAAGGACCCGCCGGAAGCAGCACGCCGCAAGCGGATCCTTGGCCTCGTCTCTCAGCGTCCTGCGGTCTTGCCCTGGAAGCGGGCAGTCGACGACGTCTCCTTTACCCAGCAGATCGCCGGCCGCGTCGGCTTTCCGGCGCTCGGCCTGCTCCGCGATTTCGGCCTTGCCGGCCATGAAAGCAAGCTGCCGCACGAGCTGTCGGGTGGCATGCTGCAGCGGGTCAATTTCGCCAGCGCGATCGCACACGATCCCGACGTGCTGCTGATGGACGAGCCCTTCTCGGCGCTCGACGAGATGAAACGCGAGGAGCTGGGTCATTGGCTGGGCGAGGAGCTGAGCCGGCGGCCCAAGACGGTCCTCTTCGTCACTCACCATATCGACGAGGCCGTGCTGTTGGCCGATCGCGTCGTCGTCTTCTCGCCGGCTCCCGGGCAGATCATCGAGGAGCTTGTCATTGCCACCCCGCGCCCGCGCGCCAGCACTTTCCGCCGCGATCCTGCTTTCCTCGAGACCACGGCGCGTATCCGCGAGCTGCTCTTCGTCAAGGGTGGGGTCGCCGCATGAGCGATGCCACCCGCGAAGCGCCCAAGCCCCTGGCCGCGGGCGTCGACTGGACGGCCCTGCGCCGGCGCGTCGGGCGCGAGCTGGTGCGCTTCGGCGCCCCGGTCGTCTCGATCTTCGGGCTGTGGTACCTCGCCATCCTGTTCTCGGGTCTGCCCGAATTCGTTATCCCGCGGCCTGAGCGCGTGCTGTCGACACTGATCAACGAGCACACTTTCATCACCATCCATCTGCTTGAGACGCTCAAGGCGGCGGCCATCGGCTTCGTCCTGGCCAATGTCGTCGGTATCGGACTCGCCATCCTGTTCGTGGCTTTGCCGGCCGGGCGGCTGCTGGTGATGCCGGCGGCAATCACCATCCGCAACGTACCCTATGTGGCGCTCGTCTCGGTGCTGGTGCTGGCGCTCGGCGACGGGCTGCTGACCAAGGTGCTGGTCGTCACCCTGGCCGGCTTCTTCCCGGTGCTGGTCAACACCTATCGCGGCCTGCTCTCGGCCGATCCGATCATCCTCGACCGCATGCGTATTCTCGATGCCGGCTGGCGCGACATATTCCTGCGCGTGCGGCTGCCGTTCTCGCTGCCCTATATCGTCGCCGCGCAGGAGATCGCCGGCAGCGGCAGCATCATCGTCACCATCGTGGCGGAGTGGATGGCGTCGTCCACCGGCCTCGGCTACGTCATCAACCGCGCCATGGCCCAGTATCGCGGCGACCAGGTTTACGCCGTGGCGCTGCTCGCGGCGCTGCTGTCATACGGCATCTATTCGTTCGTCCATCTGCTCGGCCAGCGCCTGAACTGGCGTGATTCCGGCCGGGGCTCGCGCTAGAAGGAAGTACTTTCACTCGCTTG
>VGEI01000576.1 GCA_016869415.1 Alphaproteobacteria bacterium | reverse complement strand
CACAATGAGCAACAATCGAATCCGGGGGCGCGAAAATCTGAATCGATCTTACGACAATGCTGCCGTTCTTGAATCAATGTTGCTCATCAGTACCTCCCGAAAACCTTTTTCAGCAAACTGCTAGCGGCCTGAGGCGATCGACGCCTGCCTCCCTATTTCAACAACGACCGGGACATTCCGGATCTAACTGGGCGCATACGACTCGGTCGGTGGCGCGCGGGCTTCGCTCGATCGGCACATCGAATTCTAAGACGCGTGGCGTCCTTGCGCGTGCGTTGACCGGCAGATTCCAGGTCGGGCGTGCTTCAGCCAGGCAACACGTTTCGCGACGCCCCAAACCCGGCGAAAACTGTTCGGGCAAACCAAGCCAGCTCTGACGGCTGCCCCTGTTGTTTGCGTGCCTGATTCGCCGCTTGGGAAATGATCGGTGGCAATCCTTAGGTGAAGCTCTGTATGAGAGCTAGCCCGTCTTATTCATGAGGGGGAGAGTTTGGGTTGGCGGATGTAGCGTAGACCGCTGATGGCGTGCATGATTCTGGTGCTTACGCAGGATCAAGACGGCGATCAGGGAGCGCCACACCCGCCATGGACGACGATAGCCATCTTCCTTTCGATCTGCCAGCGGTACGGCGCAAGAAGGTGAGCGTCGGGTTCGACGGCGGGCGGCTGTCGTCTGACGGCGGGGTTCTGCTGCTGCGCGAGGTGGAACGGCGGCTGGGGATCGCCGGGCGGCTGGCGGAATGCCTGACCGAGCGGCGCGATCGTGCGCGGATCGGCCATGAGATCGTCGAGATGCTGCGGCTGCGGATGTTGGCCATCGCGGCGGGATACGAGGACGCTGACGACTGCGATGCTTTGCGCGACGACCCGGCGTTCAAGCTGGCGGTGGGCCGGCTGCCGGAGACGGGGGCGGCGCTGTGCTCGCAGCCGACGATGAGCCGGCTGGAGAACGCGCCGTCGAAGGCCGAGATCGCCCGGATGATGGGGGCGATGATCGACCTGTTCTGCGCCGGCTGGCGCCGGCCGCCGGGGGCGATCGTGCTCGACATCGATGACACGCTGGACCGGGTACACGGCCGCCAGCAGCTCTCGCTGTTCAACGCCCATTACGACGAGCGCTGCTTCCTGCCGATCCACGTCTACGAGGGGACGAGCGGCAAGCCGGTGGCCGTCATTCTGCGCCCCGGCAAGACGCCGGGCGGGGTCGAGGTGCGCGCGATCCTCAAGCGGATTGTGGGCCGCATCCGCCGGCACTGGCCGCGCGTCGCGATCACCGTGCGCGGCGACAGTCACTACGGGCGGCCCGAGGCCATGGCTTGGTGCGAGCAGAACGGCGTCGATTACGCGTTCGGGCTGGCGGGCAACGACGCCCTCCACGCCCGGCTCCGCCCCGTCGCCGACGATCTGTGCGTGCGCCGGGCCGAAAGCGGGGCCGACAAGCGCCGCGCCTGGGCCGAGACCAGCTACGCCGCCAGGAGCTGGACCCGTGAGCGGCGCGTCGTCGCTCGGCTCGAAGCCTCGCCGCTCGGCCTCGACATCCGCTACGTCGTCACCTCGCTCGCCGGCACGCCCGAGCATCTCTACCAGACCGTCTACTGCGCGCGCGGCAACGCCGAGAACTTCATCAAGCTGCACAAGACGCAATTGGCCTCCGACCGCACCTCGTGCCGCAGCCCCAACGCCAACCAGTTCCGCCTCATCCTCCACACCGCCGCCTACTGGCTGCTGCACACCTTGCGCGCCGCCGCACCCCCGCGCTCGCCATGCCGCTCGTTCGAGTTCAACACCCTGCGCCTGCGTCTGATCAAGATCGCCGCCCGCGTCGTCGAGGGCGCGGCGCGCATCCGCGTCTGGCTGCCCACCGCCTGTCCCGACGCCGCCCTGTTCCGTTGGCTCGCTGGCCGCTTCGCAGCATCCGGCCCGTGACCGCGGGGCGCGCTCGCCCCGTCGAACCCTTCCCGCAACCTCCCACCGCAGAACATGGTCACTGAATCGCCGCGCCGCTCACCGCGCCACGGCTCACCGTGCCGCCTGTCCGACTATCGCGAGGTCTACCGGAATCGCGACCTCGTCATGAATAGGCCGGGTTAAACGTTATGCGGCCG
>VGEI01000575.1 GCA_016869415.1 Alphaproteobacteria bacterium | reverse complement strand
AACGATCATGCTGCCCGTTAACCTGCCGGACGTTGTTGCCGAAGTTGCCGCCGCCTTCGCTCGTTACGAGCAGGCACTGGTCACTAACGATGTGACCGTGCTCGACGAGCTGTTCTGGCGTAGCCCTCACACCCTGCGCTACGGCGTCGGCGAGAATCTCTATGGCTGGGACCAGATCGCTTCATTCCGGGCTGGCCGCTCGCCAGCGGGGTTGACGCGCACGTTGCAGAACACCGTCATTACGACCTACGGCCACAACTGTGCCACCGCCAACACCGAATTCCGACGGGCGACCACAGAAAAGATCGGGCGTCAGAGCCAGACCTGGGTGCGCATGCCCGAGGGCTGGCGGATCGTCGCGGCTCACGTCAGCCTGCTGTAGGCTCGGGCTCGTCCCGCCGCCTTGCCACGCTGTGCGTGACCGGGCGTGCTGCGGCGCGCTATGGTCGCGCCGGTTGCGACGGGTGGGGTGCCGCATGAAGGTTTTCGTCTTCGATCTGCTGGCTTACGGGGAGCAGCTCGATCATCTGCGGCAGACCGATGGGCTGCCCTATCCGCTGTCCAGGAGACATTTCAAAGCCGACGTGGCCGTGCGCACCTACGAGGAGCATCTGAGCGCCTGGGAGGAGATGGATCACCTCGGCTATGACGGCGTCGGCTTCAACGAACATCATTGCTCGCCCTACGGCCTGATGAACTCGCCGAACCTCCTTGCCTCTGCTGCGGCGCAGCGGACCAAGAGACTCAAGCTGCTGATCTACGGCAACCTCCTGCCGCTGCACGAGCCGCTGCGCCTGGCCGAGGAACTGGCCATGCTCGACTGCCTGTCGAACGGGCGCCTGATCTCCGGCTTCGCCCGTGGCATTCCGCGCGAATACCAAGTGCACAACGTCTCGCTGGCCGAGTCCCGCGAGCGTTTCGAGGAGGCCTACGCCATCGTCACACGCGCCTGGACAGAGGAGGTTCTTTCCTACGAGGGCAAGTTCTGGTCGTACAAGAACGTCGCGATGTGGCCGCGACCGGTGCAGCAGCCGCATCCGCCGATCTGGATCCCCGTCGTCGGCAGCAAGGAATCGATCGAGTTCGCCGGCAAACACAACATCGTCATCACGCCAGGCCTGAAGCCCGGTGGGCTGCAGGACGACATCATCCGCTACTACGCCCAGTGCCTGGGGAAGAACGGCCACACTATCACTCCGGATCACTTATCGATCGCCCTCAACGCCTATGTCGCCGACAGCAAAGCGCAGGCAGTAAAGGAGAACGGGCCGTACTTCCTCTATTTCAACCGCACATTGTTCAGCCACGGCAACTTCACCGAGACCAGCCTGCAGCGTGCCACCGGCTATTCCTCCGCATCCTCGACCGACTATGTGCGGGAGCAGAACCAGAAGGCCGCGGAGCACGCGCGCGAGGACTTTCGCAACATGACGCTCGATGACGTCGCTCGGGCCGCTGAGAACATGCCCTGGGGCGCGCCCGATGAAGTTGCCGAGCGGATCATCGCGCTTGCCGAGCATGCTGGCGCTAACACCGTGCAGGTCAGCCTCAACCGCGGTGCCATGCCGCAGGAGATGTTCATCGAGCAGATTCGCCGCTTCGCCCGGGACGTGCTGCCGCGGCTGCATGCCCATCGGGTGACACGGGTACGTGCGACTGAGGGAGCCCCCGCGTGAACGAGCTTGCCGGGCGCACGGCTCTCGTTACCGGCGCGGGGCAGGGTATCGGCCTAGGGATCGCTCGTGCGCTGGCCAGGGCCGGTGTGAACCTGGCCCTGGCAGATGTCGACCATGTCACGCTGCCGAAGGCGGTCGCGGAGATTGCCCGGCTGGGTGTGCGAGCCATGGGGCTGCCGGTCGATGTCTCGGACGCGGCGGCCATGGCTGCCGCCGCCGAAACGGTTGCGGCCGAATTCGGCAGGCTCCATATCCTGGTCAACAATGCCGGAGTGGCAATACCCCCGCAGCCCGTTTCCCAGATCAAGCCGGAGGAGTGGGACTGGCTACTAGGCGTCAACGTCTACGGAGTCTTGCACGGGCTTCGCTTCTTCCTGCCGCTGATCCGCCGGCACGGCGAAGGCGGGCACGTGGTTAACACGGCCTCGGTCGGCGGCC
>VGEI01000574.1 GCA_016869415.1 Alphaproteobacteria bacterium | reverse complement strand
GCCCTCGGGATCTACATCCGGTTTGTCGGTCAAGCGTTGCAGCGCGACGCGAAGACTTGGCTCATCCTCGCGGTCATGGGGATCGGGAACAATGTCGTGCCGTTCAGTCTGATCTTCTGGAGCCAGACTCAGATCACCAGCGCCCTCGCCTCGATCCTCAATGCGACGGCGCCCTTGTTCTCGGTGGTGTTTGCGCATTGGTTGAGCCGTGAAGAGCGCCTCACTTCCGGGCGTCTCAGTGGCGCGCTTCTCGGATTGGCAGGTGTGGCGGTCCTTATCGGCGGCGCTGCGGTGCAGGGCAGCGGGCTGGCGGTCCTGGCCCAGGTGGCCTCTCTGGCGGCAGCGGCGAGCTATGCGCTGATGGGCTTCTATATCCGGCGCTTCGCCACAACATCGCCCCCAGTGACGGCGGCCGGGCAGCTTCTATGCTCCACGATATTCATGCTGCCGCTGGCGCTGCTCGTCGACCGTCCGTGGATGCTGCCACTGCCCTCGGCCGCGGCTTTGGGATCGATCGTCGCGCTGGCTCTGCTCAGCACGGCGCTCGGCTACCTTCTGTTCTTCCGGATCCTCGCAGCGGCCGGGGCCACTAACATCATGCTGGTGACGTTCCTGATCCCGGTGAGTGCCTCGCTTCTCGGCGTCTTCGTGCTTGGCGAAGCGATCGAACTGCGCCACCTCGCCGGCATGGCGCTGATCGCCGCCGGTCTGACGGCGATCGATGGCCGGATTTCCAGGTTCATTCGCGGAACATGAAGAACGCCGCTGCGACCAGGCAGGCAAAGCTGGCCAAATGGTTCCACTTGAACGATTCGCCGAGATAGAACACGGCGAAGGCGCAGAACACCAGCAGCGTGATGATCTCCTGAATGGTCTTGAGCTGCACGCCGCTGAACTCGAGATAGCCATAACGGTTCGCCGGGACCATCAGGCAATACTCGAAAAAGGCGATCAGCCAGCTGATGACAACCGCCTGCCAGAGCGGCGCCTGCGGGTACTTGAGGTGCCCGTACCAGGCGAACGTCATGAACACGTTGGACACCGTTAGCAGGGCGATTGTCAGCATGATCGATCTCGCTGGAATAGGCGGCGGCCCCGTCCGGGTGGTCGACGGCAACGTGAAGCGGAGCTGCTGCGTGTCTAGTGCTTGACGGGATACTTCTTACGGATATCGGCCAGGATGGCCGCGGCGCGACGGCGCTCCGTATCCGTGAAGGGCTTGTCGGAAGGGGCCGGCGGCGCATCGGCTTGCTGCGCGAGAAGCCTCTTGGCGGTTGCCTGAGCCTCCGGAGAAATGAACTTGTTGCGCAATGCTCTGGAGATCTCCAGTGCTTCCTTCGGGCTTCTTGGGGTTGTGCGCCGGGCCATGGTTCGGCCTCCTGGAGATCACTGGATGAAGAAATGCGGTCGATTGGTTCCAGGCTGCCCGCGCAGACCGGACCTCTCCGGTCCTAGGGTCCTGGCCATTACCTGTTCCCGCTCGATCTGCTTGGTGAGCGAGCGAGCGGAGGCGAAGGTCCAGCCATAGGCCAAAGGCCGCTGGTCGCCATCAAGCGCCATGACTTCAAGCCGATAGTTGAAGCTCTGCAGCTCGCCCGGGCAGGGGGCTTCAAATTTCTCTATAGCTCCCGCCGGGACAACCGGCGAATCGGCCCTCAGCGTGACTTGCCAGCGGGGTGCGGAGAGCACGGAGACATTGGTGAATAGCAGCCGGTAGCTGGCCGTATTGGCCGGCACGCCGCCCAGCCTGATCTCCGGCGACACGCCCTCGCTGCAAAGATTCGTCGACAGGAAATCCGTGAACGCTCCCAATACGGGGAGATTGGGATGCGGTCCGAGGTCATTGGCGCACGCCACGAGCGCCGCGAGCGCCGCGAACGCCACGGTCCCTCGCCCTGCGCGATTTATCCCCAAATGGCTCATACGTGTTTTTACCCCGCCGGAGGGGCGAGGGAAATGGAATTGCGCGGACTCGGCTCGGATGGGGGCGTCGACAAGGCTCTGACAGTCACGGGAAGGGGGCTGCTCAGCGGTCGGTGTGTGGCTTGCGGCAGGCCTCCGCGCACGACATGATGGCCGCCCTTTTTGCCCTAGGTAAACAAGCAATGGACCTACCTCGTAATGC
>VGEI01000573.1 GCA_016869415.1 Alphaproteobacteria bacterium | reverse complement strand
GTGTTGTCACGAGTGGGCGCAGGGTGGGTCCTTCCAGACGAGGGCCTTCCCAGCACGCATATCATCAAGCCCGCCAATCCCCGCCTCCCGGGTAGCGTCGAGAACGAAGCGTTATGCCTCGACCTGGCTGCTCGCACCGGCCTGGATACGGCACGCGCGACAATCGATTCGATCGATGGCCGACGCTGCCTTGTGGTGACGCGATATGACCGGAGCTTCGTCGATGGCGGCCCGCGTCGAATCCATCAAGAGGATTTCTGCCAGGCCTTGTCGCGGTGGCCCAACCAGAAGTACGAGAACCGCGGCGGGCCGGGACTGGTCGATTGCTTTCGTATTCTCGAGAGCGTGAGCGCGCCAGCGGTCGACCGCCTTAAGCTGCTCGACGCGGTCGCGTTCAACGTGCTGGTCGGCAATGTCGACGCGCACGCCAAGAACTTTTCCATCCTGCACTTGCCTGGCGGCACCGTGCGTTTGGCCCCCCTGTATGACCTGATGTGCGGCGACCCATACGAGAACCTTACACAGAATTCGGCGATGGCAGTCGGTGGCAGCCGCCGAGGCGATCACATCTATCAGAGCAACTGGGATATGCTTGCGCACGATGCCGGGCTGGGTGCCGCGAACTTGCGCCGGCGCATACGCTCAACGATGGAGCGTGCCATCGGCGTTCTGCCACAAGCCGAGGAAACAACCCGGGCCATGGTCCCTGAATCTTCCTTCGTCGGACTGATCTCGGCTTTCATTCGCCGGCGCGGGGCGACGATGATTGCAAATCTGGCTCACAAGGACGCCGCCGCCGCGCGGGCCTGATGCCTCGAGGTTCGCAGCCGGGAGCGGCGTGAACCGGGAAGACTTCTCGAAAGTTCAAGACCGTCCTGCGCCGGACCTGACCGAGCGGTACATGTAGCAATCGGCCGCCCGGTCGGCCTCCATGATCATCAAGGCCGGCCCCCCCCGAGGTCGAGGGAGCCCGGAGAGAATGCGACCGAAGTCTTGTCGTTCAGGCCTGGCCGGTCGGGAAAGCGGCGCGGCACAAAGGAATAAGGACACAGCCTCTACCATCGTAAAAATGCCCGGCTCATGGCCCCCACCCCGGCCGGAATCAGAGGTATTTCTTATTTTAGAAACAACCGATTAGGGAAGCGGCGCCGGAGGCCCACGCGGGCGACTCTTAATACCTAGACGTTAAGCTTTTGATTCTATTTCGGAGCTTTCTGGTAACACTTTCCTAGTAGCCGGCTGGCGGCAACTGTGTAAAAATTCTTACATGCTGTTGCGTCACGCCGATATCTGGCAGGCCATCGACCAGCTTGCCAACGAGCATGGGTACTCGCCCTCCGGCCTCGCGCGGCGGGCGGGACTGGACCCGACGACCTTCAACAAGTCGAAGCGCATCGCCCGCGATGGGCGGCCGCGCTGGCCCTCCACCGAGAGCATCGCCAAGATTCTCGAGGCGACCGGAGCGACGATCGGCGAGTTCGTCTCCTATGTCGGCACCGTGCCCAGCGCCGGCGGCGTCATGCGGCGGATTCCGGTCATCGGCTATGCCCAGGCCGGCGCCAAGGGTTACTTCGACGACGCCGGCTATCCGGCCGGGAATGGCTGGGATGAGCTGCTTTTTCCCGAGATCAACGACACTCACGCCTACGCGCTGGAGATCAGCGGCGACAGCATGGAGCCGGTCTATCGCGACGGCGATACGATCATCGTCTCGCCCGCCGCCAGCCTGCGTCGCGGCGACCGCGTCGTGGTCAAGACCACCGACGGCGAGGTCATGGCCAAGCAACTGGCTCGGCGCGGGGCGCGCAAGGTGGAGCTGCTCTCCCTCAACTCCGACCACCCCGACCGCACGCTGACTACCGAGCAGGTCTCCTTCGTTCACCGCATCGTCTGGGCCAGCCAGTAAGCAGGCCCGCACGGCGCGGGATGGGCCACGCCCTCCTGTGACTCAGAGTCCATGTTGCGGAATCTTTTCGGCCTCCGCCGATAGGATTTCGATCAGGAATCGGCGATAGGCAGGATCTCGCGGCGCTGCTGCTCTATGACCCCTTCGTCGAAGACATGCCGATAGGCAGGGATGGGTTCCGAGCCGGCGCCGAAAAAAGTTTGTCCGACTAGGATGATGGCGGTGTCGTT
>VGEI01000572.1 GCA_016869415.1 Alphaproteobacteria bacterium | reverse complement strand
ATCGATGGGGTGGAGCAGAAGGTCCACTTCTTTGCGATGGACCTGCCGCACAGCGATGCGTGCTTCGTGAAGGCCTATCCGGCGGAGACGTCGGAGGCGTTCTGCGACGGCCATGTCGCGGCGTTCGCCTTCTTCGGCGGGGTGCCCCTCTCGATCCTCTATGACAACACCAAGCTCGCGGTGGCGCGGATCCTCGGCGACGGCACGCGTCAGCGCACGCGGGTGTTCTCGGAGCTTCAATCGCACTACCTGTTCGAGGGCCGCTTCGGCCGCCCCGGCAAGGGCAATGACAAGGGCAAGGTCGAGGGGTTGATCGGCTACGCTCGGCGTAACTTCCTGGTGCCGAAGCCCCATGAGAAGAGCTTCGAGGCGCTCAACGCCTGGCTCGAGGAGCGTTGCCGCCGTCGGCTCGACGACCGCCTGCGCCGCCACAGCGAGATGATCGGCGAACGGCTGGTGCGTGACCGCGCCGTCCTGCAGGACTTGCCGCCGGTTCCCTACGAGCCCTGCGACCGGCGTCCTGGACGGGTGAGCTCGCTGTCGCTGGTACGCTACAGGGGCAACGACTACTCCGTGCCGGTGGCCTACGGCCATTGCGAGGTACTGATCCGGGGCTACGTCGACCGGGTTGTCCTCAGCTGTGGTGCGGAGGTCATCGCTCGGCACCGGCGCTCCTACGCCCGCGAGGACCTGATGTTCGATCCGCTGCACTACCTGCCGCTGATCGAACAGAAGATCGGCGCTCTGGACCAGGCTGCGCCGCTCCAGGGCTGGGACCTGCCCGAGGTCTTCGCCACCCTGCGGCGGCTGATGGAAGGGCGCATGGGCAAGGGCGGCAAGCGCGACTACGTCCAGGTGCTGCGTCTGTTGGAGGCCTTCCGGCTCGCCGACGTCGAGGCCGCGGTCCGTGATGCGATCAGGCTCGGGGCGATCGGCTTCGACGCGGTCAAGCACCTGGTGCTGTGCCGGATCGAGCGCAAACCACCCCGGCTCGACCTCGACGTCTATCCCTACCTGCCCAGGGCCAGGGTGGCGACAACGTCGGCCAGGAGCTACATGAGCCTGCTGACGGGAGCCGGCGCATGAGCGACACGCCTCAGGTCCTGCTCCCGCACTACCTCAAGACACTGAAGCTGCCGACCTTCCTGCGCGAGTACGACAAGCTCGCCCGGCAGTGCGCCACCGACGGCGTCGATCACGTGCGCTATCTGCTGCGGCTCGCCGAGCTCGAGCTGATCGACCGCGAGCGCCGCATGGTCGAGCGGCGGATCAAGGCCGCCCGCTTCCCGGTGGTCAAGAGCCTGGACGCCTTCGACTTCAAGGTCATCGCCTCGCTCAACAAGACCCTGGTCCTCGAGCTCGCCCGCTGCGAATACGTCGAGCGCCGCGAGAACGTGATCGCACTGGGTAACAGTGGCACTGGCAAGACCCACGTCGCGCTCGGGCTTGGCCTCGCTGCCTGCCAGAAAGGGCTCTCGGTCGGCTTCACCACCGCAGCGGCCCTGGTCCATGAACTCATGGAAGCCAGGGACGAGAAACGCCTGCTACGGCTGCAGAAGCAGCTCGCGGGCTACAGGCTCCTGATCATCGACGAGCTCGGCTTCGTGCCGCTGTCCAAGACCGGCGCCGAGCTCCTGTTCGAGGTGCTCAGCCAGCGTTACGAACGCGGCTCGACCCTGGTGACCTCGAATCTGCCCTTCGACGAATGGACCGAGGTGTTCGGATCCGAGCGCCTCACCGGCGCCCTGCTCGATCGCCTCACCCACCACGTCCACATCCTCGAGATGAACGGCGAAAGCTACCGGCTCAATCAGAGCCGCGGGAAAAGGCAGCCCGCCGCCGGCTGACCCAGCAACCCGTATCCGCTTGCCCCCGTGGGTCCACAGGGCCCTCCCACGCGCGCCGCCGCGTCTGCCCACTGTGAGGCACGCCGCGACGCGCGCGGGTCCCTCCCATGGACTACGGGGACAAGCTTCCAACACCGAGTGGACCAATTTTACTCCGCCCCAGTGGCCCCATATCTCGCCGCCGTTGACACCCCAGTGATCAATGCCCGCACCCGTGTAAACCACCCGTGTGAAACGCTTTCCGACCTTGCCTTTTTAGCCGACCTGCATGGTGGACTGCGCCCGATGA
>VGEI01000571.1 GCA_016869415.1 Alphaproteobacteria bacterium | reverse complement strand
GGAGTCAGAGATTTCATGCCCAAGGAATCCACTATCTGCTCGCAACACTCCGTTTCCCTTCCGCGTGTGATATTTTCGACTCACCCCTATGCTCAACTATCGAGCGTTGAACAGCCCTGAGGTTAACCCGCGTATCGAACTCTTCTGCGTCGGAGATGACTGGCAAGCGATCAATGGCTTCGCTGGTTCTGATCTAAGATTCTTCGAGCGGTTCGATGAGTATGTCGGCAGATCTCGCCGCCTCTACATCTCCACCAATTATAGATCCGCGAAATCCATCGTTACTGTTGGAAACGCTCTCATGAATGGCTTGGGAAAGCCGGCTGTGGCGTACAAGGAGTCCCCCGGCGCCGTGCTCTTGTCGGATGCGGATCGGTTTAGACCGTCGCTGATTGAACAGCAGCGACACCAGGGCGACATCATCACCCCAATGGTGTCCCGCATTGCCAAAAGTGTATTGGCGGCAGGATCTGAGAGCTATCGCCGAATCTTGGTGACGGGAGGGGTCAGGCGGCGGCTTGAGTTTGCGGTCTGACGACCTCGATTCCGTCGGCGAACTTCACACCTTGGATGACCTTTGGCAACTGGTTGTAGCCGCGGAGGCGCCGCCAGCTTTTCTGCGCGGCCTCGGCCAACCGGCGGTGGGCCGGAGGCGTAGATATGCCAGACGCCGCGACGATCGATGACCAGGCCGGGGACGCTGCCCGGACCGACGGGATTTGCCCGCGGCGTCCAGTCCAGGCCGTTTGGGCTGTCTGCCAGGTAAATCACATCGTCCCTGATATCGCGGCTGTCCGCCGGCTTCACCTTGTAGGCCATGACATAGCCGCCGCCCGGTTTGGCTACCGGCGAGGGATCGCAGAGAAAGCGGCCGCCCGGGGCGCGCAAGGCGAAGCCCGAATCAGCAAAGGACAGGCCGTCGCCGGAGACCAGCCGCCGGATCCCCTCCTGCGCGCAGACGAATAGGACGACCCGGCCGTCGGGCAGGCGAAGGGCGCCGGGCACGCCGCCCTGCCGGCTGCTGCGCAGCCCCTGGTCGCGCGTAAAAGTCCGGCCGTCGATGCTGAGCACGCTGAAGACATCGGCGCCGCGCGAGATGAAGATGCGCACGGCACCGTCGGGCAAGGCGAGCGGAAAGGGATCGGTGAGACTGGCGTTTTCACTGTAGACGACCGCCTCTTCGCGGAAGGTCCGTCCGTCGTCGGTGGAGCGGGCGACGGCGATGCGCCAGGTGTTGTCCGGCTGGCGCTGGGCCGGATCGCCGCTGGTCGAATTGGAGCCGAAGTAATAGATAAGGATATCGCCATTGCCGGCCAGCAGCGGCGACGGATCGACGGCACCCGCCGTCGACAGCCCTTCGACCGGCGCCGTCCCGGCTTGCCAGGTCGCGCCCTGGTCCGACGAGACATAGGTCGTGAAGCCGCGGAAGCGAGGCAGAGTGTTCGGCGAGGTGTTTGGCGGCGGAAACTGCTGGGCCGAAGCCTCACCATAGGCTGCCGTCAGGATGAAGAGGATGGCGACAAGGCGACTGATTCGCATGGCGTTCCCTTTTTATAGCGGCGCGGGATGCCCAGAAAACCGGGTAGTGTCCTAATGGACCCCCATCCCTCAAGAATCCCCTCATTTTAGATGACGCCGAAGACGTCGGTGAACAGCTTTTGTTTGGCGAGCATTTCGGCGAAGGCTTGCATGAGGGGTCGCAGTCTGTGTTCCGGCATCATCGGGATGAGATCGTAATGCATGCAGCCCTGGCGGAAGACGGAATGGGACCTGCGCTTTGAAGTGTTGGATTTGAGATGACGATCGTGGCCGATCGCTTCACCGGCGGCGCCGAGCAGGGTGAGCAGGGTGACGGCCAGGGCGTTGAGCAGCCACGTCTCGGAAGGGTGGGCCCTGGCCTATCGCCAATTCTCGAGGGATTACGTCACCGACGAGGCCACGGCTCAGGAGGCCCGCCGGGGCCTGTGGCGAGGCGAGTTTACGCCGCCCTGGGAGTGGCGACGGGGTGTCCGATGATCGAGGACCCAGACGTGTACCGGGCCGCCGCCCTGCTCATCAAGCAGCACGGCGACGAGGCCGCGATCCATGCCGCCATGCGGGCCGACCAGCTCCTTGCCGAGGGCGACGTGGAAGGGGCTG
>VGEI01000570.1 GCA_016869415.1 Alphaproteobacteria bacterium | reverse complement strand
AGGCATCGCCGTCTCCGACGAGGAGATGGACGCCATCAACATCTCTCGCGATGACTTCCACGGCGATTGGAACTACACGATCTCGCCCGTCGGCCAAGCAAAGCATTCACTTGATCCCTGACGAGCCTCAACGCTGCGTCGCGAAGGTCGACGTGAACTTATAGCCGGTGCCGAAACCAGAGGCGATGCCGGCGACATTCTCCGGCGGCGTGCCGGGACCGAAGAAGGCGCCAGTGAGGTTGACGGTGACCGCGCCGGCGGTGGGATGCGTGCCGGAAAGCAAGAAGCCGGCCGCTCCGCTGCTGAAACTGTTGGTGCCGAAACCGGGTCCGGGCGAGCCCGAGCCGGAATAGTTGGTGCCATCGAAGTTGCTGATACTGGCGCTGTTGAACTGGAAATTGCCGGCGCCAAAGGTGAAATTCAAACTGATGCCGCCGATCGCCTGATAGACCGAACTGCCGTTCACCACGGTGCCCAGCACGTGGCCGTTGTAGGTGGCAACGCCCGGACCGGGCAGGATGGCCACGACCTGCGATGCTGCGGCCGGCACGCCCGCGACCCAGGTGGCGAGCTGCGTGGCGGTGCGGTTGGCGGAAACGTTGGCATCCTGGCGATCGCCGAACAGGAAGCCGGTGGTCAGGAAGCTGCACGTGCACAGGCTGACGCCGGCTGGGATGAAACCGGAGGTCACCAGGTCGGCCGCCGTGGTCAGCACCAGGTTGCCGCTGACCGCCAAGCTGGAGACGGTGATCGATGTGCTCTCGGCGGCGAACACCCGGTCGTTGATGAAGGCGGACCGGCCCAAAGGCGTCGCCTCGCCAAGGCTGATGGCGATCGAGCGTTCGAAGGCGTCGAAGTAGGTGATCGCCGCCGAAGCCGTGTTGCTCGAGGCGTTGGTGCTGATCGCCAGGTTGGCAACCGACGAACCGCTGTCGAAGTCGATGTTGGTGAGGATCGAGCCGCCGCTGAACCGCTGGTCGATGCCGGCGATGAAGCCGTTGATGGTGCGGCTGGTGCGGCTGGCCAGATCGGCCGAGCCGAGTGCCGCCGCCACATTGGGGAAAACCGTGGTGGCGGCTTCCTGGAAAGTGCGGGTATCGCCGCGGGAGACGATGGAATCGCTGGAATTGACCGTGCTTGCTTCCAGGACGAAATACTCCGGCGTGCTGCCGAAGATGTCAGGCCCGCCAAAGCCGTCGCTGGAGGAAATACCGCCCGAGAACAGGATGCTTTGCGCCGTGCCGCTCAGCTTGCTTTGACCGCGCGCCTTGGCCTGGATGTGGGGCCGGCCGCTGGCATCGTTCGGCACGCTGCCGAACATGGCATAGGCGCTGCTCTGCTGGCTGGTGCCCATGCCCTTCAGCAAGACGACGCTACCGGCGAATGGCCGGTTGCTGCCTGACCAGTTGATATAGGCGCTGCCGCGTTGGCCGCTGGCCAGATGCTCGGCGAAGGCGATGTCGTTGGCGCGCACGAAGTCCTCGCCCAGGGCGTAGATGCTGCCGCCCGAACTGGGGAAGCTGGTGGTCGGCAGTCCGGCGAAGGCGATCACCTTGTGGCCGTCGCCAAGATCGGTCAGCCGATAGAACACGAACTCGCCATCCGGGCTCAACTGACCGGTTCCGGTCAGCGTGCTGGCGCCGAACGGCTGCAGGGTCGAGCTGGCCTCGAACAGCCCGGTGCCAACGTTGATGGTGAACCCACCCCCGAACTCGGCCGTGGCGCCGAATATCCCGCTGACGAAGCTGCCGGTCAGACCGACATTGTTTGCCAGTGTGGTGTCATCGGTACCGGTCGCCGGAACGGTCGCGTGCTTGGCCCGGCCGACCACGCCCATGGATTTTGGCGGCGCCACCGGTACGACGATCACGCTGCTGTCGGAGCTGCTGAGCGCGGACGCGGCCTGATCGGTGGCGCTCTGCTGGTTGGCGAAGCTGGTGCTGCTGTCGTTGCCGCTAGAGCGGTTTTGGAATGCAGCGAATCGCTGAGGGATTCCCTGGGGAGTTGGGATGGACGATTCTCCGGATCGTGAGTGATTCGGGGGGCGGCTATGTCGCGAGCGTATTCCGAGGATTTGCGTGTTCGGCTGGTTCGATATGTAGAGGGCGGAGCCTCGGCGCGAACTGCGGCGAAGGTGTTTG
>VGEI01000569.1 GCA_016869415.1 Alphaproteobacteria bacterium | reverse complement strand
GGACAAGGACATGCGGTGTGTCCTGGCGATGATCAAGAGCACCTAGTGCGTAGAGTCGAAGACATACATCGTGACGCCGAGATTCGGAGGGACGCTGCTTTCGCCGAATATCGATATCTTTTCACGATTGCGGCTACGTTCTGTGGAATCCCGGCGTTTGTTGCGCTTGCGAGCGTGGTCGACAGTATTGTTGCCGGCGCAACTATCACGATAGTTGGCTCCGCGGCGTTTATCTGGCTCGCTTTCCAGATTGATCGCTGGCGCTTCCGATAACCCTCTCCCCTTTTGCGGGAGAGGGTGCGAGCGAAGCGAGCGGGTGAGGGGATGAGGCGGGCTCGTCAGTTACGTCGCAACTCGACGAAGGCCGAGGCCAAACTCTAGTCGATCCTCCACAATCCCACTCTTGAGAACTTCAAGTTCCGCCGACAGCAATCTCTCGGACCGTTCATCGTCGACTTTGTGTGCTTCGAGGAGCGCCTGATCCTCGAAGTCGATGGCGGTCAGCACGCCGACGCGGCTGCGAAGGACGCTCAGCGCACGAAATGGCTTGAAGAGCAGAACTTCCGGGTTCTGCGCTTCTGGAACAACGATGTACTGGGGAATCCGGAGGGCGTTGCGGAGCAGATAACTGAAGCGCTTAGGTCCAACCCCTCACCCGGCCGCTGACGCGGCCACCCTCTCCCGCAAGGGGAGAGGGTAAATTGACGCGCTTCTGCTAGCGCGGCAGGTCGGTGCGGCCCATCAGGAACTGGTCGACGGCGTGGGCGCACTGGCGCCCCTCGCGGATCGCCCAGACGACCAGCGACTGGCCGCGCCGCGCGTCGCCGGCGGCGAAGACCTTGGGCACCGAGGTCCGGTAGCTCTCGGTATCGGCGGCCACGTTGCCGCGGCCGTCGAGCTTGACCCCGAGCTGCTCCAGCAGGCCCGCCTTCACCGGTCCGAGGAAGCCCATGGCCAGCAGCACGAGGTCGGCCTTGAGCTCGAACTCGCTTCCGGCAACCTCGCGCATGCTCAGGCGGCCGTCGCCGCCCTTGACCCATTCGACGCGCACGGCGTGCAGCGTCTCGACCTTGCCCTTGCCCGAGAGCTTCTTGGTCAGCACCGCCCAGTCGCGCTCGGCACCCTCTTCCTGCGAGGACGAGGTGCGCATCTTCAGCGGCCAGTACGGCCAGACCAGCGGCTTGTCTTCGTGCTCCGGCGGCTGGGGCAGGATCTCGAACTGGGTCACCGACCTCGCGCCCATGCGGTTGGAAGTGCCGATACAGTCCGAGCCGGTGTCGCCGCCGCCGATGACGATGACGTGCTTGCCCTTGGCATCGATCCAGCCGAGACCATCGACGGGATCGCCGGCGACTTTCTTGTTGTTGGGCGTGAGGAACTCCATGGCGAAGTGCACGCCCTTGAGCTCGCGGCCCGGCACCTCGAGGCCGCGCGGCTGCTCGGCGCCGGCTGCCACCACGACAGCGTCGTACTCGGCGAGCAGCGCCTCGGCCTCGATGTCGGTGCCGATGGCGGTGTTGAGTCGGAACTCCACGCCTTCGGCTGCCATCTGCGCCATGCGGCGGTCGATCAGGTGCTTTTCCATCTTGAAGTCGGGGATGCCGTAACGGAGCAGGCCGCCGTTACGGTCCTGCTTCTCGAACAGCACCACGGCATGGCCGGCACGGGCCAACTGCTGGGCGCAGGCCATGCCCGCCGGGCCGGAGCCGATGACGGCCACGCGCTTGCCGCTGCGTGTCACCGGCGCCTGCGGCGCGATCCAGCCGTGTTCCCAGCCCTTGTCGACGATGGCGCACTCGATCGACTTGATGGTCACCGGCTTGTCGTTGATGTTGAGGGTGCACGCCTCTTCGCAGGGGGCGGGGCAGATGCGGCCGGTGAACTCCGGGAAATTGTTGGTCGAGTGCAGAACCTCGAGCGCGTTGCGCCAGTCGTTGAGGTAGACGAGGTTGTTCCAGTCCGGGATCATGTTGTTGACCGGACAGCCGCTGTGACAGAAGGGCACGCCGCAATCCATGCAGCGCGCGCCCTGCTTCGACACCTCGGCGTCCGGCAATTTCTCGACGAACTCATGCCAGGTCTTCACCCGCTCCCTGACCTTGAGGTAGGGGCGGTCGTGGCGCTCGTATTCCAGGAAACCGGTCG
>VGEI01000568.1 GCA_016869415.1 Alphaproteobacteria bacterium | reverse complement strand
TTCTGGTTCGCCCTTCTGCTCGTACTGTTCTTCTCCATCGGCCTGGGCTGGCTGCCGGCGGGCGGCTTCCCCGGCTGGTCTGCGGGGATCGGTGCCGGGCTGCTGGCGCTGCTGCTGCCCGCCGTGTCGCTCGCCCTGCCGCAGGCGGCCATCCTCGCCCGCATCACCCGCTCGGCCGTGCTCGACCAGGCGCAGGAGGACTACACGCGCACGGCCCGCGCCAAGGGCCTGTCGCGCGACGCCACACTGTGGCGCCACGTGCTGCGCAACGCCCTCATCCCGGTGGTCACCATTCTCGGGCTGCAATTCTCCTTCCTGCTGGCCGGCGCCATCATCATCGAGAACGTTTTCTACTTGCCGGGCCTCGGCCGCCTGGTCTTCCAGGCCATCGCCCAGCGCGACCTGATCGTGGTCAAGGACGTGGTCATGCTGCTGGCCGCCCTGGTGGTGGCGCTCAACCTCGCGGTCGACATCGCCTATCTGGCCATCGACCCGCGCCTGCGGAGACGGGCGTGAGAGCCCTGCGCCCCGGCCTCGTCCTGGTGACGCTGATCGTCGCGGCGGCGGCGCTGGCCTCGCTGTGGACGCCCTACGAGCCGACGGCGATCGACGTGCTGCACCGGCTGCAGGGGCCGTCGGCGGCGCACTGGCTGGGCACCGACCAGTTCGGCCGCGACGTGCTGTCGATGATCCTGGTGGGGGCGCGGCTGTCGCTCGCCGTGGGCGCCGTGGCGGTGGGCATCGGCCTGGGACTCGGCGTGGTGCTTGGCCTGATCGCCGCCTCGCGCCGCGGCCTGATCGACGAAGCGCTGATGCGCCTCTCCGACTTCGCTTTCGCATTTCCCGCGGTCTTGAGTGCCATTCTTATCACCGCCGTGTGGGGCCCCGGCGCGATAAACGCCATCATCGCCATCGGCATCTTCAACGTGCCGGTCTTCGCCCGGCTGACCCGCGGCGCCGCCCTCATGATCATGGCCCGCGAGTTCGTGCGCGCCGCCCGCGCCCTGGGTGCGGGCGAGCTCGTGGTCATGCTGCGCCACGTCCTGCCCAACATCGCCGGCCTGCTCGCCGTGCAGGCCTCGGTGCAGGTGGCCCTCGCCATCCTGGCCGAGGCCGGGCTCGCCTATCTCGGGCTGGGCACCCAGCCGCCCAATCCCTCCTGGGGCCGCATGCTCTTCGAGGCCCAGAGCTTCCTGCACCAGGCGCCGCTCAACGCGATCTTCCCCGGCGCGGCGATCGCACTCGCCGTGCTCGGCTTTAACCTTCTCGGCGACGGGCTGCGCGACCGGCTTGACCCGAGATTGCGGTCGAATCGGGCCTAGGCCAGAATGACCGGCGCATGGCCAAATCGACCACCGTCCTGCTGGCCGACGACCATGCACTGTTCCGCCAGGGCATCCGGCTTCTGCTCGCCGACTGCCTGAAGGGCGCCACCCTGGTCGAGGCCGACGGCTTCGACAGCGCGCTCGAGGCCCTGCAGAAAAACGGCAGTGCCACGCTCATCGTCATGGATCTGCGCATGCCCGGCATGGCCGGCGCCAACAGCCTGCGCGCGCTGCGCGAGGCCTATCCCGAGGCCAAGCTGGTGGTGCTCTCGGCCTCCGAGGCGCGCGCCGACATTCTCGAGGCGCTGGGCGCCGGGGTGCACGGCTACATCCCCAAGACCGCCCTGCCGGCGGAGATCGGCGCGGCGATCAAATACGTCCTCGACGGCGGCGTCTACGTGCCGCCGCTGTTGAGCCGTGCGGCGGACGATCCGCTGCCGCCGGCCGGCGAAGCCAAGCCCGCGCCGGCGAACGGCCCGGCCCTGGACCTGCAGCGCTTCACGCCCCGGCAGCGCGACGTGCTGCGCCTGCTGGCCGCCGGCAAGTCGAACAAGGAGATCGCCCGCCAGCTCGACCTCGCCGAGGGCACGGTGAAAATCCATCTCGCCGCCGTGTTCCGGGCGCTCAACGCGCGCAACCGCACCGAAGCCGTGGTGCTGGCCGGCAAGTTCGGCTCTTAGCCCGCTTCCGGCCCTAAGCCGACGAGGCCCTGCGGCCTAGGCCGTTCGGCCTAGCCAGGGCTGCTAGTGCGTCTGGTTGAATATTCGCGGCCGTTTCCGGGGGCTAGGGTGCGTCTCATCGAACGTAACCCGAAGGCATTCCCGCGATGA
>VGEI01000567.1 GCA_016869415.1 Alphaproteobacteria bacterium | reverse complement strand
GGGGTTCACCGTCGAGCGGCGAATCACCTCGTGCATCGGCATGCCCATCGCCAGGAACTTGGACATCGTGGTGATCATGTTGACCACCGGGCCGTTCCAATTGGCGCTGTGCAGGTCGGTCGAGATCGAGTCCGGCCAGAAGCCCTGTTGGATCACGGGCACCGCCTGGCGCCACCAGAAACTGCCCGCACCATGACCGACATCGAAGATAATGCCGCGCTTGCGGGCTTCGTACATGTACTTCTGCACTTTGCCCTGCGCATCGAGCAGTGGGAACTGCTGGGCGAAGACGTGCGTATGGATGTCGCCGGGGCGCATGTGCTTCAGGATCAGGTCATCGTAGGTACGCTCGTCTCGCGGCCAGAAGTCGACCATCACTGGCACGTTGGCGAGATTGCCGCATTGCACGGCGCCATCCACCGCGGCCCATGGCGGATGCTCCTTGTCCCACGGCTGGCCGGTCCAGTAATGAGCGGTCTTGACCCCGACGGCGATATCGCGATTCGCTTTGATCGTTTCGGCGCAGCGTTTGGGATCCATTAACTTGGGATCCTGCTCGCGATCGTTGCCCATGCCGGCGCGAACGATATTCACCAGCCCGAGCACGCGGATCTTCGAGTGGTTCACGACATCCCTGCGGAAGTTGGCGAAGTTGTCCGCCCCATGGGTGCCGGCGTCGACGATGGTCGTGACGCCGGACGAGAAGTTGAGGTCCGCCGGGTAGGATGGCCGCTCGGCCCGGCCTCCCACGACGTGCGCGTGAATGTCGATGATTCCGGGTGTGACGTAGTGGCCGGCCACGTCCACGACCTTGAACGCGTCGCTGGCGGGAATGTTGGCGGCAACGGCGGCGATCTTGCCATCGGCCACCGCCACATCCGCCACGCCGTTGCGATTGTTGGCCATATCGATGACATGGCCGCCCTTCAGCAAGAGATCGTACTTGAAGCTCTGTGCCTGCAGAAGCGCTGGAAGGAGTAGGGAAATGAGCATATCAATCGAGACCTTGGTGAATGGTATGGCCGCCGAGCCAGACATCGATCGGGTTGTCCATGCCGAAGTCGGCGGCGAGTTCGGCTTCGGTGCGGGAGCGCCTTTGGGCACGCGTTGCCTTCGCCTTTTCGAGTACTTCCCTGACGCGGCGGGCGACAATGCGCTCCTCGCCTGGGTTCATCATCCAGGGCACCAGCGTGACGCCCATCGGCGTGCGCAGCGGCACCACTGGAGGGTCGCCGGCGTCAAGCGCCTTAAAGCAGTCCTCGCGGGAGAAATTGAGCGCCTGCTCGTCCCACCGGAACCAGATGCGCGGCACATGGTTGGTGATGTATTTGGGAACGTAGTCGGCTGTGACACCGGAGATCTTGCGGATCTCGGCGAGCATGTAGTCGGCCTGCGCCTGCCAGCGCGCGTACTCGGCGGCATGATCCTGCTTGACGTAACGTTCGACGGCTGCGAGCATGCCGATGTAGGTTTCCTTCGAGATCTTCAGGTCGCGGCCGATGCCGGAATACGGGCTCTGGAAGGTCTCGGCTATCTCGATGAGATCCTTACGGCCAACCAGCAGCCCTGCATTTTGCGGCCCCCGCAGGCCCTTGCCGCCGCTAAAACAGACCAGGTCGACGCCCATCTTGACGTAGCCATTGAGATTGTCGTGAGGCGGCAGTTCGGCGGCGGCATCGACGAGCAGCGGGATGCGCGCCTTCTTCGCGATTTCGACACACTCAGCGAGGGACACGCGGGCGCCGGGGGCATCGGGCTGATCGCGATGCTTGCCGAAGTGGCGGTCGGCGATCAGGTAATACATCATCGCGGTGCGCCCGTTGATGGCCCGCTCGATCTCGTCGCGGTGATCCGCTTCAATTAGCCGCGCACCGGCCGCTTCGCACTGCCGCGTCCAGCCGGTGATGTGCAGCTTCTGCGCGATCACTTCATTCTTCATGCCGTCGGTAAACGGCAGGCGTTTGGCTTTGTCGGGGTCGTCGCCGGCGATGCAGGCGCAGGTGCCGACGAAGATCGCGCCCGCGGCGCCGGTAGTGACGAGCGCACCGGGATTGCCTGTGAGTTCGGCGATCCGCGTACCCACGGCCCTGCTCAAGTCCTTGATAGGCACATAGTGGCGGGCGGCATCGTCCATCGCCTGGACGACTTCGGGCGGCATCAGCGAGCCGCCGA
>VGEI01000566.1 GCA_016869415.1 Alphaproteobacteria bacterium | reverse complement strand
CGCTGTGCCGCCGCCGGCAAGCATGTCCTGCTCGAGAAGCCGCTCGAGGTCTCGACGGCGCGTGGGGTCGAGCTGGTCGACGCCTGTCGGAGTGCCGGTGTCACTCTGGGCGTCGTGCTGCAGCATGGCTTCCGCCCGGCTGGCATGAAGCTGGCCGCGATGACCCAAGACGGTGAGCTGGGATCGATCGTCGGTCGCTCGACCGTAATCCGCCTGTGGCGGCCGCAGAAGTATTACGACGAGCCGGGGCGCGGCACGAAGGCCCGGGACGGCGGCGGCGTGCTGCTGACCCAGGGAATCCACACGCTGGACCTCATGCTCAGCCTGGCCGGTCCTATCACCGAGGTGCGCGGCTTCGCCACGACCACACCGGTGCACCGAATGGAGAGCGAGGACATGGTCTGCGCGGCGGTGCGCTACGCCAACGGCGCCTACGGCACCATCGACGCGACCACGGCCGCCTATCCCGGCTTTCCCGAGCGGATCGAGATCATCGGGACCAGGGCGACGGCATCGCTGGCCGGCACCGAGCTCAAGGTGGCCCGCCATGACGGCACGGCCGTCGCTGTCACCCCCGATACGGGGGGCGGCGGTACCGGCGCAGACCCCATGGATTTCCCGCACGACTATCACCGCGGCGTGCTGGCGGATTTTCTCGATGCCGTGGAATATCGCCGATCGCCGAAGGTCAGCGGGCAGGAGGCCCTGAAGGTCCACCGCCTAATCGACGCCCTGCTGGTGGCCGGCGCCAGTGGCCGCCCGGTGTCTGTCGCCACTTAGACTGGCACGTCGCCGATCACCACCGTCCGGTGAATGATGCGGCGCTTCGGCGCGATGGTGATCGGTGATGGCTGGACCGCGAGCATGATTCATTCTGACGCCCGCCAGGACCGGTCTCAAAATCCCTGTTCAGGTGGTAAAAATCCTGCTCGCTTGCCCGTTGCTTTTGGCTACACTCGGACGATCAACAGGTCGGGGGCAGCTAAACACCGACCGGTTAATGGGAGGAGAGCCGATGACTGTCGTTAGCCGCAGAAAAGCATTGTGCGCCGCCGTAGCCCTCATCGGGCTGGCGCTGCCGGGCACGGCCGCAGCCGCCGATTTTTCCGGCAAGACGATCGAGTTCACCATTCCGTTCACCACGGGTGGAGGCTCGGACGTCTGGGCGCGGTTCTTTGCGCCGTTGATCGCGGCCGAGCTGCCCGGCAAGCCGACCATCGTGGTCAAGAACGTCGGTGGCGGCGGCTCGATCACCGGTACCAACCAGTTCGCCGCACGCGCCAAGCCGGACGGCCTGGCGATCCTCGGCACTTCGGCGTCGACGCAGTTCCCCTTCATGCTCGACGACCCGCGGGTCCGCTACGACTACAAGAACCTGATCCCCATCATGCTCTCGCCGACCGGCGGCGTGGTCTACATCAACCCGAGCCTCGGTGTGCAGGGCGCCAAGGACATCGGCAAGGCGAAGGGCAAGGAGATGAAGTACGGCAGCCAGGGGCCGACCTCGCTTGACCTCGTGCCGCTGCTGGCTTTCGAGATCCTCGAGCTCGACGTCAAGCCGGTCTTCGGTATGCCGGGCCGCGGCGAGGGCCGGCTTGCGTTCGAGCGTGGCGAGGCGCTGATCGACTACCAGACCTCGTCCGCCTATCTGCGTAACGTTGTGCCGCTGGTCAAGGCGAACAAAGCGGTGCCGCTCTTCTCCTGGGGCACCACCAACGACAAGGGCGAGATGGTGCGCGATCCGACCTTCCCGGACCTACCGCATTTCGAGGAAGCCTACGTCATGGCCTACGGCAAGAAGCCGAGCGGCCCGGCCTACGAGGCATTCAAGTCGTTTGTCATTGCCGGCTATGCGGCGCAGAAGCCGCTCTTCCTGCCCAAAGGCACGTCGAAGGACATCATCGACACCTATGTCGCAGCGATTGACCGGGTCGTGAAGAAGCCTGACTTCAAGGACAAGGCCGGTGACGAGATCGGCGAGTACACCCAGCATGTGGGTGCCGCCGCAGAGCGCACGTTCAATGTCGCTCTCAATATCGAGCCCTCGGCCAAGGAGTGGGTGAAGAACTGGCTGAAGACGAAGTACAACGTGAAGCTCGGCGAGTGATCGACTAGAAGACGGCGGGCGACAAAGCCCGCCGTCTTCCGTTTCCGGCTGTCCTCGTGATCGAC
>VGEI01000565.1 GCA_016869415.1 Alphaproteobacteria bacterium | reverse complement strand
CCAGGTGCTCGACCGCGGTATCGAGGGCCTTCGAGCGAGGCGCGTTCGCGATTGCTATTCCTATGGCACGGCGCTGCGGGACTGGCAGGAAGGCTTCGAGCGCGTGTTCATGCACAAGCGTCTCGCCGTCCCATAAACCGTCTTTCGCTCGTGGCGGGAACAGCGCCCGCTTGAAATATCCATTTCGTATCCCATATGGAAACCTTGGTTCTTTGACATCGTAAAGAGCAGCAGAAGCCCCGGGTCCCGGCATGGCGCCGGGGCAGTGAGAATCTAATTTTAATAATGGCGGAAAACTGCGGAAAATCGCCGGCGCGGAATCGCTAACGGCGGTTTTCTAAGGGCTTGATGAGGTGAGGGGATTTACCCCAGGCTCTCGCCGGACTCCGCCAAAATGTCCAATGACTTTCGTCTACTGAGGCCCGCTTTGTCGGGGCGGCACATGAGGTCAGGCTGTGGACGAAAAACCGGCCGCCCGCCACGGCGATTCAGCCAGCAAAACCGGGCCTTGGCGCGAAAAAAGCAGGGTTGGTGCGGCAGGTGCGGCGCTGGCCTGCCGCGGCGAGCCGGGTTGCTGCCAGTTCAGACCCCTTCGACGACCACGAACTGCGTCCTGGTGACGCGCTCAGGCAGGCGGCCAGTCTTGGCTCTCCCGGCTCGGAATGGCCGGCGGCGGATTATCCCTCTGATGGCCCCGGTTCGGGCACGGCCACGCGCCCTTGATCCGGATCAATGAGCGCCGGCGCCGTGCCCCTATGCTACCCGGCGGATCAAATCGCCGGCAGGGCCCCATGGCATCGTTCGTCGACCCCACGCGTCTCGACCCGCGCAGCCTCGACCCGCTGCTCGACCGCAACGTCGCCTGGGCGCAGGCGAAGACGCGCGACGACCCGACCTATTTCCAGCGCATGGCGGAAACACAGACGCCGCGCTATCTGTGGATCGGCTGCTCCGACAGCCGGGTCACGGCCAACGACGTGCTCGACCTCGACCCGGGCGAGGTCTTCGTCCACCGCAACATCGCCAACGTCGCCCATACCAGCGACATGAACCTGCTGGCCGTGCTCGAATACGCGGTAGCCGTGCTCAAGGTCGAGCACATCATCGTTTGCGGCCATTACGGCTGCGGCGGCATCGAGCGGGCCCTGGGCGAGGAGCGCACGGCGCTGGTCGATTACTGGCTGCAGCCCATCGTCATGCTCTACCGCAAACACCGCGCCGTGTTCGATGCGCTGCCCGGTCCGCAGGCCCGGCTGGGCCGGATGTGCGAGATCAATATCGAGATGCAGGTGCGCCGCGTCGCCGCCACGCCGCTGGTCGAGAACGCCTGGGTGCGGGGCGCGGCGTTGCAGATCCATGGCTGGATCTACGGCACGCATCACGGGTTGCTGCGCGACCTCGGGCCGACCCTGTCCTCACTGGCCGAGCGCGACGCGCTGCCCAGCATCGACGAGCGGGTGCTGCATCCGGTCGAGCCGCGCAGCAGCCTGCGCCGCCACGCCATCGAGGCCTTCGCCGCAGGTTCGCCATCCTTCTAGGTCCGACGGCGCGATAGCCTGGGGCGGCGGGGTGGAGTACAACCCGGCGATGTCGCGCAAACCTCTCGACAATCCGGTCTGGCACGCGCTGGGCGGACCGCAGGCGGAATTCGCCCTCAAGCGGCCCTTCGCGCGGCGTTTCGATCCCGAAATGGCGCCGTTCTTCGCCATCGAGGAGCCGTCGGAGCGCGCCTACCGCGACATCGGCGACCTGCTGGGCAAGTCGCCGGAGGCACGGCTGTTCCGGCCGGAGGAAGAGCCCGAGCCAGCGGGCTGGCGCAAGAGCTTCGAGAAGCCGATTGCCCAGATGATCCTGCCGCCGAGCGTTGCGCTGAAACCAGCGGGCTCGCCGGCGATCGAGCTGGGGCGGGGCGACGTGGCGGCGATGCGCGATCTGGCGGGGCGCGCCGAGCCCGGACCGTTCGCGCGCCGCACGCACGAGCTCGGTGTGTTCCTCGGCATCCATGACGGCGGCAGATTGGTGGCCATGGCCGGCGAGCGTCTGCGCCTGCCGGGCCTCACCGAGATCAGCGCCGTGGCGGTCGATCCCGAGTATCGCGGCCGCGGCTACGGCCGGGCGCTGACGGCAGCGCTCGCCCAGCGCGTCCGCGCCGCGGGCCACATGCCGTTTCTGCACGTCTA
>VGEI01000564.1 GCA_016869415.1 Alphaproteobacteria bacterium | reverse complement strand
GACCTCGTATTTCTTCGCGTCGTCTTTGGGGCCATGCTGATCCGGTTATCGGGTTCTCATGAGCGGTGATTATCGGACGTTTCGCCACTGTGTCCAGTGGCGCCAGGGTTCAACGACCGCCGCGGCCAGAGCAGCCAGACGAAACAGGCAGCCTGTACGGCCAGAAGGCCGATCAACGACGCGCGGTGTCCCAGCGGCACCCGCGATGGATCGTCGCCTGCCAGGAGGGTGATGAGCGTCCCGATACCGACCTGCATCAAGAACGCAGCCACGAAGACCATCAGGTTGAGCGCTGTATTGACGCGTCCGGCGTAGGCAGGAGAAAAGCTCGGCGTCAGCAGCGAGAATGAGATCACCATGCCGGTTCCGGTAATGCTGTAGGCGACCCACAACGGCTCGCTCCCAGGCCCGGGCGAGAGAGCGATGGCGGCCTGCACCGTCAGATAGGCGGAGACGAACGCTGCAAAGATGCGGTGCGGCGCCAAGTCGTAACGCAGGAGCCGTTCGGCAAGCGCTCCGCCACCGAGATAGGCGGGAATCATGGCGATGGCGAAGAGCGAGAGGTGTGCCGCCGCTCCGGCGCGATCGAGGCCAATCACGTCGCGCATCCACAGGCCTGCCCAGAGGCTGTGGTAGGCCATGAACACTGCCTGGCCGACGAAGGCCGAGGGAGCGATGCGCCAGAACACCGGCGAACGGTAGATCTGCCCCAGGCCGCGCAGCAGGTCGCGCAGGGTCGTGCGCTCGGCCTGGGTCTTCTCCGGCACGATCCAGAGCATGAGCAGCGCTACTGCCGCCGTCGGCACGGCGAGGACGAGGAAAACGGTGCGCCAATCGCTGACCCGCAGCAGCCATTCGACGGGCAAGGCGGCAGCCAATGCCCCGAGACCGCCCGAGGCCATGATCGCGCCGTTGAGCAGGGGCAGGCGTTCACGCGGCCAGAACTGCACATTCGCCTTGATCGCACCCATCAGGCAGCCCGAAACGCCGATCCCGATGACCGCACGTGCGGCGGTGAGGCCGGCGACACTCGATGCTGCGGCGAAAAGGATGGCGCCGGCGGCCGCAACGAGCAGAAGCGCACCCTCGACCCGCCTAGGCCCGAAGCGGTCGAGAAGAATCCCAAGCGGCAGTTGAAAAATGGCGAAGGCGAAGAAATACCCACTGGTCAGCAGGCCGAGTCCAGCCGCGTCGAGCCCCATATCGGCCGCCAGGTCGGCGCCGATGATGGCGTTGATGGTGCGGAATATGAAACCGATGAAATAGGCGGCGGCGAAGGGAACGAAACAGCTCAGGATGGCGCGGGCCGGGCCGACAGACGCGGACGCCGGAATGGCGGAGTTGGCGGACAATTCAGCCGCCGGCTTGGTCAGTCGCCGGAGATGATGGCGCGGCCGGAATCCGTCAGACGGCAGACGAGCCAGTCCGGCTTCAGCGGATTGGCGAACCACGGTTCCGCCCACCCCTGATCGATGCACGAGCGTATGGTGCGCGCATCGATCCGTTTGCCGCCCTCGTCGAACAGCGGCAGCTTGCCGCCGGGCTGCGCGAGCCCTCGCGCCAGCCAGGCCTTCTGGACGTCGGTGGGTTTTCCAGGTGCGGTTGGCAGGCCACGCGGCTTGGCCTTGGGCCGGGCCGGCGGTTCTTCCTGCTTGGCCAGCGCGTCGCGCTGTGCCGGCCGGCGTGGAAACGGAATCGGATCGCCCGGTTTCGCCATCGGGGGCGAATCTATTGGGTCCGGAGGCTTTCGTCGAGGCCGCCCGCAGCCTAATCTGCCGCAGGAGGTTAGCCATGGAGTTCCGTCTGGTTTACATGACCGCCGCGTCGCGTGACGAGGCCAAGAAGATCGGCCGCACCCTAGTGGAAGAGCGGCTGGCGGCCTGCGCCAACGTCATCGACGGCATGGAATCCGTTTACTGGTGGCAGGGCAAGCTGACCGAGGATCGCGAGACGGTGCTGATCGCCAAAACGCGCGCCGAGATGGTCCCGGCCCTGACCGAGCGGGTCAAGGCGCTACACAGCTATACCGTGCCTTGTGTCGTCGCCCTACCGCTGCTCGGCGGCAATTCGGCCTATATGGCGTGGCTGGAGGCGGAAACGGTTCGGCCGAGCTAGGCTGCCGGCGCATGCCGCGTGTGCGCCCACCGGGCTTCTCCACGCCGTCCGGCGATGCCACAATGC
>VGEI01000563.1 GCA_016869415.1 Alphaproteobacteria bacterium | reverse complement strand
CGCTGAGAAATTTGGTGGCGCCGCCGGCGCCCAGGAAATGCGCCATGTAAAGGTCGGTCGAGCTGGCGGCGCGGCCGAGTGAGGCTTCGAGCTGCGCGCGGTTGGCCTTGGCGTACTCGGCCGCCATCACCGCCGAGAGCGAGGGATCGTTCCGCAGCTCGAGGATTTTCCGGCGCGCCGCCGGATCGGCCACGCGCGGACCCTCGAACGTGTCGTCGATCTTCTCGGCGAGATCGCCCAGCCCGTGATCGGCGCCCTTGTCGCGCACCATGTTGAGCCAGGTCTTCTCGATGAACTGGTAAAGCCCACGGGCAGTCGAGGTCGACGCCTTGGCGTCCGGCTTGAAGCTCGATTCCTGTCCGGCCTGGGCGACGAGATAGGAGAAATCGACGCCGGTCCGCTGACTGGCTTTGTGGATCGCCTGGGTCACCTCCGGCGAGGCTTTCGACCCGTTGAAGGTCACCGAGCCGGGAGCGAAGGGCAGGATGGCCATGGAAAATCAGCCGGTTGGTGGTCTAGCGGCGAAGTCTATAGAAACTTGCTAAAATTTTTCTTAATAGTCAGGCCTTGCTGCGAGGGCCCGGGCGCCGGGCCTCATCCGCCGCGTAGCGCAACATAAGAGCGGCCGAATCCGCCAAGGAGTGTGGATCGGCATCGATCTCGATCAGCAGCTTGACCCGGCCGCTCGGATGCCGCTCGACCGAGACCAGTCGGGCGCGACTCCACTGTTCCTCTGTCATACTAGCCCTCTCACGATGCAACCGGCGGTCGTGCCCGCAAGTCTAAAATCGTTGTTAGAATAACGCTTTGAGGCGTTAACCTAATTAGTTTAATAAAGTTATGCTTAAATTTTCATTAATGTCGGCCTTGGCCAAAAGTAGCAAGGCGAAAAGCCGGGGGCTGCAGGTCAGCGCGAGGATTGGGCCAGCTGCAGCAGGCATTGAGCAGCCAGCAGCTCAGCGGGCTGACCCGAGGACTTGCAACGCACCTCAGTGTCGAGCAGCCGGGTGAGCGCCGTGCCGAGGCGCGCCAGGGGCCAGCGCTTGAGCTGGGCGCGGAAGGCGGCCTCCTCCTTCCAGAAGACCGGGGGCTTGAGCCGCATCATGGCGCTCTTTTCGTCGGCGCCGGCGGCGATCAGCCCGGCACAGACATGCAGGCGGGTGAAATGCCGCTGCACGGCCCGCAGCTGGGCGATGGCCACGACCCCCTCGCCGTCGAGCTTGGCACGCGCCCGCTCGAGCCCCGGCACGTCTCCGCCGGCGCAGGCCCGGGCGAGATCGTCAAGCCTGACATCCGCCGAATCGCCGACCAGCGCCTGGGCATCCTCAAGGGTCGCCGTCCTGCCGCTGCCGACGTAGAGGGCGAGCTTGTCGATCTCGCCGCGGGTCAGCGCCCGGTCGGCCCCCAGCCGCGCCGCCAGCCAGGCCAGTGCCTCGCCCTCGATGTTCACCCGCGACCGGGCGAGGGTCTCCTTGATGATTCCCGGCAGATCCCTGAGCTCGTCGCGATAGCAGGGCAGGGCGGCGGCGTTCTCCGCCTTCTCGAACAGCTTGCGCAGGGCCGAGCGGCCGTCGAGCTCGCCGGATTCGGCGACCACAAGCGCATCGCCCATCGGGCGCTCGAGAAAGCTCTGGAACGCCACGACGGTGTCGTTGCCTGCATCGCGCACGCGCACCACCCGCCGCCCGCCGGTCATGGCCATGGCGGCGGCCTCGTCTGCGAGCCGCGCCGGATCGCCGGCGACGGTGTCGCCCGCGAGATCGGCGACGCGGAACGGATCGCCGAGATCCTCGACCACGCTAAGCATCAGCGTCTCGACGCGCTCGCGCACCAGCCCCGCATCCGGGCCGTAGACGAGGATGGCGCGGACGGCCGAACCGGGCGCCTTGAGAAAACCGGCGATGCTCCTTGCCTCGATCTTCATCCGCGTACCCTCTCGCCTTGCGGGAGAGGGCCGGAGTCGCAGGCGGGGGATTTGGCGAGCGCAGTGCGAATCGTCTCGATCACGCCGTCAATATTGCCCAGGCCGGCATCATTCCAAAATCGAATCGCCGGATAGAAGCGGCTGGCGAGTCATGCCGTGCGCGGCTGATCGCCAGTTGTGCGGCGGCTTTCTCACCATGTCCTCGAAGGCGGCCGGAGGCATCGATATGGTACCTTAGTAGTATTCATAGGGTGACCCATAATTCCTCA
>VGEI01000562.1 GCA_016869415.1 Alphaproteobacteria bacterium | reverse complement strand
GGCCTGCTCGCCGACAAGATGCTCTACGCCCGGGCTCTTGACGCTGTCACACTGACGGCCAAGGCCCGTTAACTTATTTCCCGGCAGGCTTGATCCCAGGCGGCCGGGCCTGTATGGTCCCGCCCCAATTTCCTCGTTGAAACAGCGGACAATCGGCCATGGCCAAAGCCAGACAGTTATGGGTCAAACTCGTCAGTTCGGCGGACACGGGGTTCTACTACGTGACCCAGAAGAACCCGAAAAAGAACACCGAGAAGCTGACTCTTCGTAAGTACGACCCGGTCGTGCGCAAGCACGTCGCGTTCAAGGAAGGCAAGATCAAGTAGCCTGGCCCCGCGGCCGGCTATCCCAAACGCCGCCGGCTCCGGCGGCGTTTGCGTCTCCGCGGTAGCCCTAAGCTCGCTTGGCCGTCGGGGTGACGTCCGCCTTGATGATGCGATCACGGCCCTGGCGCTTGGCCTCATACATCGCGCTGTCGGCGGCACGCAGCAGATCGTCCGGTGTGGTGATATCGTCACCAGCTATGGCGACGCCGATGCTGACCGTCACGTTGAGCTTGCCCACCGCGTGGCGCACGATCACAGGCTGTTCCGACATCTTGGTGCGCAGACGCTCAGCCACGGCCATCGCCACACGTGTCTCGGCCTCGGGCATGATGACGACAAATTCCTCGCCACCCCAGCGCACCACGGTATCGAAGCTGCGCAGATGGCGTGACAGGCGGTCAGAGACCGCTATCAGAACCTCGTCGCCGACCGTGTGTCCATAGGTGTCGTTCACCTTCTTGAAGTGATCGACATCGACCATGAGCAGCGCCAGCGGCTTCTTGGTACGCAGACCGCGATCCATCAAGGCTGCGAGGTGGGCGGTCAGATAGCGGCGGTTGTAGAGGCCGGTCAGGCTGTCGATCAGCGCCAGCGCAACGTTGCGCTCGAAGGTGGCACGCAATCCGTCCTGGTAGCGCCGACGCCGGATCTGGGTGCGACAGCGGGCAAGTATCTCCTGGCTGTCGGCCGAGCGCAGAATGTAGTCGTTGACGCCGAGGTCGAGCGCCTTGGCAATACGCGCGTAATCACCGTCCTCGACCAGAGCGACCAGCGGCATGTTGCGCGTCTGGTTCTGGGAGCGCATCTGGGCGCAGAGCCGCAAGCCGTCGGTCTCGCGCAACGCCAGGCTGACGATCACGATGTCGTAGAAGCCCTCGTTGGCCCGTGCCAAGCCTTCGCCCGGCTGGCTGACCACGTCGAGTACGTCGTTGTCGGTGGCCAGCGCACGGCGCAGCCGCTCCGCATAGGCCGCGTTGTCCTCGATGACCAGCAGATTGCCGCCGCCGCCGGCTTTCGGCTTGGCGGCGCTGTCATCGACCAACATGCCGAGATGCGAGCCGGTTGCTTGGCGCAGGCGCCACTCGTCGGCGGTCATCTTGAGCCGCACCAGCGAACGGATGCGCGCATAGAGCGCCACGTCGTTGACCGGCTTGGTCAGAAAGTCGTCGGCGCCGGCGTCCAGCCCGCGCACGCGATCCTCGGCGTCGGAAAGCGCGGTCACCATGACGATAGGGACATGCGCAGTCCGCGCGTCACCCTTGAGCTGGCGACAGACCTCGAACCCATCCATGCCAGGCATCATGATATCGAGGAGAATGATGTCGGGTGGGTTGGCGGTCGCTGCGGTGATCGCCTCTTCCCCGTTGTAGGCGGTGACCACGTCGAAGTACTCCACCGCCAGCTTCGCCTCGAGAAGCTTGACGTTGGCGACGGTGTCGTCGACGACCAGTACCCGAGCGGTCATACCCGATGCCCGTGGGGGATCCCTAATTCAGCAGCTTGGCGACGGTCTCGAGGAACTTCACGACGGATATCGGCTTGGCGATATATGCCTCGCAGCCGCCCTAACGGATCTTTTCCTCATCGCCCTTCATGGCGAATGCCGTCACGGCAACCACGGGGATGCGGCGCAGGTCCGGATCCTCCTTCAGCCACTTCGTCACCTCAAGTCCGGAGATCTCGGGCAGCTGAATATCCATGAGAATGAGATCGGGACGATGCTCGCGCGCGAGTTTCATCGCCTCCATGCCATCCTTGGTCTGAATGGTTGCGTAGCCGTGCGCCATCAACAGATCGTGTAAGAGCTTCATATTCAGATCATTGTCTTCAACGATCAGCACGGTCTTTGCCATAACCGCTCCCTGTTGCCGCAAGTTC
>VGEI01000561.1 GCA_016869415.1 Alphaproteobacteria bacterium | reverse complement strand
CAGCCAGGACCAGCGGCACTCTCGGCCGCACCGCCAGACGCTCGGCTACGGCCGGCGAGCCGCCATGCACCTCGACGATCGTTCCAAGCGTGCCTTCGGAAATCTGCGCCCCCGGGTTGCCGACCAGGGCCGCAACCACCGTCTCATGCCCCCCGCCCACCAGTGCGTCGGAGATGTTTTCCGATACGGTCGGCCGCTCCGCGATCGCCGCCTGCGCCCCCTCGCCGCACTCCGCAATGATGGTCAGCAGATCGTCGTCGGTAAGCGCCTCCGAGACCTTCAAAAATGGCACGGATACACTGTCCACGTCGCGAGCTAGGGCCAGAGCCACGTCGCGCGGCACGTCGCGCGTCGCCTTCAGCGTCTCCGAGAGAGCAGCACGCACGCTGGCCTCGGCATCGCGGACGAAGATGCCCAGGATCTCGGATGCCAGCTGACGCTCGGCATCGGAAAGCGGACGCTGGAATTGGTGTGCGACCTTGGCCGCGGCGGCCGCGCGTCCGGTAGTCGACGGATCGGCGGCAAGCGCCTCCGCGTCGGACGCCCCAAGGGACGCGACGTTGGGATTAGAAACTGGCATGTTCAACCAAGGGTACGTCCGGAAGATTACCGAAAAGTGAAGAACCGCATGAGACCCTGGAAACTGGTCCGCGCGCGCTTGCAAGTCGCTTGCAAGTCGCTGTTCGCCGACCCAAGCTTGCCCAGACCGGAGCCGATTCAGGTAGCCGGATGTCGCACGAAGCCGTAGCGGAAAATCCGTTCACGGGCAAGAACCGCAAGCACGGTCCGATAGCAGGCCACGGAATAACTTGGCCTCACGGGGGCAGACCCAATGAAGTTCAAGCTAGGTATCACCCGCGACGTGCTCGACAGCCAAGGCCAGCCGAGTTTCGGCACCGCCGCCCTCAAGATCCTCGAGACCAACCCAGAAATAACCTGGGAGTACCTACCGGAGCGGATCGCCGAGGTCTCTCCTGATTTGGCCGCCCTTTACGACGGGCTCTACGTCAACTCACCCAAGGTGACAAAGTTGTCCGTTGGACGTGCCGACTGCAAGCTGAAGATCATCGCTCGTCACGGAGTAGGCTATGACTCCGTCGACGTGAAGGCACTGACAGAGCGCGGCATCGTGCTGACCAACACGCCCTTCGCCATCCGCCGGCCTGTGGCCGTGGCGGCGCTGACCTTGATCTTCGCTCTCGCCGGCCGGCTGCCGACCAAGGATCGCCTGACCCGGCAGAACCGCTGGCACGAGCGCACCAACCACATGGGTGTCGGGCTGACCACGCGCGCCATCGGCCTGATCGGCGCTGGCGGCATCGGCGAGGAGTTGCTGAAGCTGGCCAAGCCGTTCTTCGGCCGCATGCTGGCCGCCGACCCTTACGCCAAGCCCACGCGCGTCGCCGAGCTGGGTGCTGAGCTGGTGCCACTCGACCGACTGATGGGCGAAGCCGATTTCGTGGTCGTCTGCTGCCTGCTCAACGACGAGACCTTCCGCCTGGTCAACGCGCCCCGCCTCGCCCTGATGAAGCCGACGGCGTTTCTCATCAGCCTCGCCCGCGGCCCGATCATCGACGAGCAAGCCCTGATCGAGGTTCTGCGCGGCGGACGTATCGCCGGTGCCGGCATCGACGTCTTCGAGAAGGAACCCGTCGATCCGTCGAACCCGCTGCTGACCATGGACAACGTGATCCTGACGCCGCACTCGCTGTGCTGGACGGACGAATGCTTCCACGAGATGGCCTCGACCGGTCTCAAGAGCATCGTCGATGTTTCCTTCGGTAGGAAACCCGTGCACGTGGTCAATCTGGACGTCTATCGGTGAACCGCCCCTTCTCTCCCGAGACTCTTGCCGCGCAGGCGCTTGGCGATGTCGAAGCCAGCGGCGCGATCATCCCGTCGATCCCGGTCGCCACCACTTATCTGCGCGATCCGGACAACCAATACCGTTCCGGCCTGTCCTACGCGCGACCGGACAACGCGCTCGTCCGCCATACGGAGCGTGTGCTGGCTGAACTCGAGCGTGGCGCCGAGGCGCTGCTCTTCGGCTCCGGCATGGCGGCGGCAACGGCCGTATTCCAGGCGTTGCGCCCAGGTGATCATGTCGTGGCACCTACGGTCATGTACTGGTCGCTGCGCAACTGGCTTCGCGGGCCGGCCAGCGAGTGGGGGCTCAAAGTCGATTTCGTCGATACGAGCGATCTAGCTGCGCTGA
>VGEI01000560.1 GCA_016869415.1 Alphaproteobacteria bacterium | reverse complement strand
GAGACCATCCGCGAGGCGAGGCGGGTCAGCGCACCAGGGCCAGGAACAGCGGCACCGTGATGGCCGCCAGCAGCGTATGGGCGGTGATCAGCGCGGCCATCAGCTCCGTATCGCCGCCGAGGCGCCGCGCCAGAATGTAGGAGGTCGGTGCCGGCGGCAGCGAGGCGTAGAGGACGGCGATGGCCAGTGCCAGCGGTTCGAGGCCGATGGCATGGCCGGCCGCCAGCGCCAGCAGCGGCGAGACCACGAGCTTGAGCAGCGTGGCGACCGCAACCGCCATGCCGCGTGCCGCCACGGTGCCGAGATTAAGGCCCGCGCCGACGGCGACGAGGCCCAGCGGCAGAGCCGCCCTGGCCAGGATATCGAGCACCGGCCCGATGACCGGCGGCAGCGGCAGCGACAAGGCGCCCCAGAAAAGCCCGACCACGGAGGAGATGATCAGCGGGTTCTTCACGATCTCGCCTAGCGTGCCGACCAGACCCGGCGGCGTGCCGGAGGCGTGGCGGGCCAGCACCCCGATCGACAGGATGTTGACGGGGAAAATCATCACGGCAATGGCCAACGCCAGCAGGGCGACGGCCTCGCTACCGAACAGGGCCGAGGCGGCAGCGAGCCCGACATAGGTGTTGAAGCGCAGGCTGCCCTGGAACACCGATGTGTAGGCCGGGCCGTCGATCCGCAGCAGGGGCCGGATCAAGGTCAGGAAAGCCGCGACCAGCAGCGACACACCCACCAGCACGGCCAGGAACGGCACCACCTGCCAAGTGATGCGCGCCTGGGACAGGGTGATCAGCAGCAGGGCGGGAAAGAAGACGTAGTAGGTGAGAACCTCGATCGAGGCCCAGAACTCGGGCGTGGGCCAGAGCCAGCGGCGCAGGCCCCAGCCCAGGGCGATGAGCGCAAAGATCGGGGCGACGGCCAGCAGGATGGCGCTCATGGAAATCTTGTGACTATGAATGGGCTGATTTCAGCCGGTCGAGGAAGCCCTGCAGGATGTAGGCGGCGGCGAGCTTGTCGACCAGTTCGGCCCGCCGCGCGCGCGACAGGTCGGCGTCGAGCATGGTGCGGGTGACGGCGGCGGTGGACAGCCGCTCGTCCCAGAAGGCCAACGGGAGGTCGATCTTGCCCAGCAAATTGCCGGCGAAGGCGCGTACCGACTGGCAGCGCGGCCCCTCGCTGCCGTCCATGTTGACCGGCAGGCCGAGGACGAAGCCGCCCACCCGGTGCTCTTCGACAAAGCGTTGAAGAATCACCACATCGGCGGCGAACTTGCCCCGGCGCAGGGTTTCCAGCGGTGTGGCGATGGTCAGGCTGGTGTCGGACAGGGCCAGACCGAGCGTCTTTTCGCCGATGTCGAAGCCCATCAGCCGCTGGCCGGGCTTCAGGTCGGCCTTGAGGTCGGCGGGGTTGCGGATGGCCATGGTCGGGTGATAGCTTCCGGCGCGTTTTTCACTGATTCCACAAGGTACTTATCGGATGGCGCTCGACAAAGCCACCGTGGCGCGCATTGCCACTCTGGCCCGCATCAAGGTGGCCGACCGGGATCTCGACAGGATGGTCGGCGAGCTGCAGACGATCCTCAACTGGGTCGAGGAGCTCAACACGGTCGACACCGACGGCGTCGAGCCGATGACCTCGGCCGTGGAAGTGACCTTGCCCATGCGCGAGGACAAGATCAGTGACGGCGGTTACGCTACCAAAGTCCTGGCCAACGCCACCGAGCCGGTGACCATCGGCGAGGGCGGCTTCTTCACCGTGCCGAAGGTCGTGGAATGAGTGCGCTCACCGACCTGACCATCGCCGAGGCGCGCGCCCAGCTGCGGGCCAGGAAGATCTCTTCGCGCGAGCTGACCCAGGCGCATGTCGACGCGATGGCGAAGGCGCGCGAGCTCAATGCCTTCATCACCGAGACGCCGGAGAAGGCGCTGGCCATGGCCGACGTCGCCGACAAGGCGCTCAAGGGCGGCGAGAGCGGGGTGCTCGCTGGTATCCCGCTGGCCATCAAGGACCTGTTCTGCACTGAGGGTGTGCTGACCACGGCGGCGAGCCACATCCTCAATGGCTTCAAGCCGCCCTATGAGTCGACGGTCAGCGCCAACCTGTGGAAGGCCGGCGCGGTGATGCTCGGCAAGACCAATCTCGACGAGTTCGCCATGGGCTCGTCGAACACCACCAGCTATTACGGCCCGGTGCATAATCCGTGGCGCCGAAAGTCTTCAAAGGAGG
>VGEI01000559.1 GCA_016869415.1 Alphaproteobacteria bacterium | reverse complement strand
GGAGAGTTTGATATCGCGCCCCGGCACAGCGAGCACGGTCAGCGTGAACCGCAGGGCATCGGCACCGAACTTGTCGATCAGCTCCAGAGGGTCCATGACGTTGCCCTTGGACTTCGACATCTTCTGGCCCTTGGCATCGCGCACCAGAGCGTGGATGTAGACTTGGCGGAAGGGAACGTCCTTCATGAAGTGCATGCTCAGCATCATCATCCGGGCGACCCAGAAGAAGATGATGTCGAAACCAGTGACCAGCACGTCGGTCGGGTAATAGCGCTTGAGCTCCGGCGTCTGCTCCGGCCAGCCGAGCGTCGAAAAGGCCCAGAGGCCGGACGAGAACCAAGTATCGAGCACGTCAGGATCGCGGGTCAGCGCCGCATCCTTGCCGTAGTGCTTCTTCGCCTGGGTCTTCGCTTCGGCTTCGTCATAGGCGACGAAGACCTTGCCGTCCGGTCCGTACCAGGCCGGAATCTGATGGCCCCACCAGAGCTGGCGCGAGACACACCACGGCTCGATGTTGCGCATCCAGTGGTAATAGGTCTTCCTCCATTGATCGGGCACGAAGACTGTCTTGTCCTGCTCCACCGCGGCGATGGCCGGCTCGGCGAGCTTCTTGGCGTTCACGTACCATTGCTCGGTCAGGTAGGGCTCGATCGGCACACCTGAACGGTCGCCATGCGGCACCATGTGGGTGTGCGGCTCGGTCTTGGCCAGCAGCCCCTGCGCCTCCAAGTCGGCAACCACGCGCTTGCGCGCCTCGAAGCGGTCAAGGCCGCGATACGCCTCGGGCACGCTGTCGTTGAGATGCGCATCGGCCGTGAAAATGTTGATCGCCTCGAGCTGATGACGCTGGCCGACAGCGAAATCGTTGAAGTCATGGCCGGGCGTGATCTTCACCGCGCCCGTACCCTTCTCAGGATCGCTGTACTCGTCCGCGACAATCGGAATCTTGCGGCCAACCAGCGGCAGCACGGCAAACTTGCCGACGTACTTGGCCCAGCGCTCGTCGTCGGGATGCACGGCCACGGCCGTATCGCCAAGCATCGTCTCGGGTCGCGTCGTGGCGACCGTGATGAATTCGCCCGGCGCGCCGTCGATCGGGTAGTTGATGTGCCAGAGGCTGCCCTTGACCTCACGCTGCTCGACCTCGAGGTCGGAAATGGCGGTGTGGAACTTGGGGTCCCAGTTGACCAGCCGCTTATCCTTGTAGATCAACCCCTCACGGTAGAGATCGACGAACACTTTCAGCACCGCGGCTGAAAGGCCCTCATCCATAGTGAAGCGCTCGCGCGACCAGTCGACCGAGGCGCCAAGCCGGCGCAGCTGGCGCGTGATCGTGCCGCCGCTCTCCTCCTTCCACTCCCAGACCTTTTTGACGAACTCGTCGCGAGAGAGGAACTGCTTGTTGCCGCCGGCAGCGGCGTCAACGCCGCGTTTGAGGCCGATACCCTTCTCGGCAAGCTGACGCTCCACCACCATCTGGGTAGCGATACCCGCGTGGTCCGTACCCGGCTGCCAGAGCGCGTCGCGGCCCCGCATGCGGTGATAGCGGATGAGGGTGTCCTGCAGCGTGTTGTTGAGCGCGTGGCCCATGTGCAGGCTGCCGGTGACGTTGGGCGGCGGAATGACGATGGTGAAGGGCTGGCCGGAATTACCGCCGCAGCGGAAAGCGCCTTCCCTCTCCCAGCGCGCAGAGTGGCGCGCTTCGATCTCCGCCGGACGGTAGGTCTTGTCGGGAGCCGAAGCGCGGGTGCCGTCGTCGGGCGAAGCCTCGCGCGACGCGCCCGCGGTGTGACGCGGATCGCTCATCGCCGAGACCGTTCCTAGTCGATCTGGCCGGTGATCCGCCGGATTTCGCGCTGGACCAGGCGCTCGCAGAGCGTCGGCAGGTTGCGGTCCAGCCAGTCCTTGAGCAGCGGTCGCAGGCAGTCTTTGACCACGTCCTCGAGCGAACGCGCCGAGATGCGGCTCAGGCTGGCGATCGATTGGGCGGAGGCATGGGCCGCGGACTGCGAGACCAGCATGTCGAGATCGGCCATCGCCGAGCGCGGCATCGGCATCGGTTCTTCCGGAGCCAGGTCGGTGAGTTCAAGAACCGGTTCAGGTTCGGGCTCCGGTTTGGGTAGTACGACGGGCTCGGGCTCCGGTTCCGGCTCGGGTAACGCAACGGGTTCAGGTTCCGGCTCCGGCGGTGGGGGCGGCGGCGGCGGGGGGGGTTCGGCTTTGGGCGGCGGCGGTG
>VGEI01000558.1 GCA_016869415.1 Alphaproteobacteria bacterium | reverse complement strand
GGGGTCTTTGCCCTGGTGGGGCAGCCGACGGTTGAGACCTGGGTTGAGGAGGGGCAGGTCTTCGTTCCGCCTGTTGTCGAAGAAGAAGACGCTGACGATCTGGATTTCGAGTCGTTGTAAAAGCCCCGTTGTTAGCCGTACCGAATTTTTGGGAGGGGGCTATCCAATGAAAGTAAATGCAGGAGTGCTGAGCGAGATCTGCGAAAAAACGGGGCTAACCGCCGGTCCGGTCCAGTGAGGTAAAGATGTCTTCATCGATTCATCTGACAAACGCAAAAGGTCGCGACGCGACCGTCGGCATGTCGCCGGTCAAGGCACGGCCGGCGCCGAAACTGGGCGTGCCTGGTGTCACGGTCGTCTTCAGACGTTACGTCGCCACGGCTGAGTCGGGCACCGATGCCTCATTGAAATCCCGTTTCAGCAACGACTACGCCCAGGAACTCATCAAGGCGGATCCCGAGGTCGATCGCGAGCGCGTCGGCACGCTCATAGAGCAGACGCAGGCGGTCTATCTCGATGGAACCGGCCAAGTGATGTACGCTGATCCGCGATTTATCGAGTTGATTGTCAATGCGGATGGGACGGAAAAAGAGCGCCGCGATCCCGTCGATATTGCCTCAAATATCAATGGCGAGGCGCCCGTGCGGTGGACCGGGCGTAAGGTGTCGATCAAGGATGCGGTTCGTCGGTTCTCGTTCCGCCGCATCCTGCAGCTCCAGCATGTAGACGGACTTACCTTCGACTATCTCTATCAGATGGCCAAGGAGCTTGAGGACAGCCAGTCGCTGATGCTTCTAGGGACCGGGGAGAAGGGCAGCGGACCGCTGGTGCTCCAGGCCAATGGCCGCCCCTACCGCGGCTTCCTGTCGGGGAGGACCAAGGGTAAAAGCTACAAACTGATGCTTCATCTCAGCGATATGGAGCTGAAAAAGCCGGTCGCGCCTGCAGGGAGGAGTGGTCGTGGCGAGTAAACTGTTCAGCGGCGGGGTCTCTCTTGGTGCAGGCACCTGCGATGCCGATCTCGGCGATGCCGACCTTGTCGACTTGATTGCCGCGTATCGGCGCCGAGTTGCCGGCAATTACAGGTCGCTCCGACCCGAAGAAATCGAGACCCTGCCGCCCGGCCGCATCCTCGTGTCCTCGAAGATCGACGGCGAATTGTGGTTTCTGGTGGCGCTGCAAAAGCAGGCACTGCTAGTCAATTCGAGGGGCAAGGTCATAGCCGGCGACGTTCCGGTTCTGAACCAGGCCAAGGGGCTGCCCAACGGCGTGGTCATCGCGGGCGAATTGTATGCCATCACTGAGGGCCGGCGCGCTCGCGTGGGAGACCTGGCGGCCGTCATGGCGGGCGGCAAGAAAGCGACGGTCACCGCGATCTGCTTTGCCGCCTTCGATCTGGTGCGCGACGGCGATGCCGGAGGCGAACCGATGACTTATGACGCCCGCCACGCTCGGATGTCGAAGATCATAAAGGGCGGCGACAACCTAAAGGTTGTCCCGTTCGAGACCTTCAATAGCGCGGGCCAGGTGCGGGCCCTGTTTGAGAAGAGTGTCGTGCCCGGCGATATCGAAGGGCTGGTGATCCGGCTTGATGGCGGTCTGATCTACAAGCTTAAGCCCGAGATCAGCATCGATGCGGCAATCATCGCCTACACAACAAAAGCCGATCAGCCCGATCTGGCGCGATCCGTCCTGCTGGGGTTGATGCACGAGGATAAGAACTTCCACATTCTGGGCGGCTGCGGCAATCTCGGCAGCGACGCCGATCGCAAAAGCCTGCTGGCGCATCTGTTGCCGCGCAAGTCCGAATCCAGCGTGCGCTATGCCAGCGACGGCGGCGGCCTCTATACATTCGTCAAGCCGGAAGTGGTGGGTGCGGTGAAGGTGAGCGACCTTCAGGCCGACCGCTCAGATGGCAGCACGGCGAAATCGATGCTGATCGCCTTCGGCAAGGCAGGGTGGAAGAGCCTTGGACTTCGGGCCTGTCCGCGTCCGATTCATCCCGTTCTTGAGCGCTTGCGAACTGACAAGTCGGTCACGCAGCACGATATCCGTTTTGCGCAGGTCGAGGCCTATGTCTCGGCAACGCTCGCTGAAGACACCGCAGCACAGGAATTGCCGGCGAGCACGGTGCTGCGTCGGGAGGTGTGGACCCGAGATGCCAAGGGGCAGACGGCCGTCAGAAAGCTGCTCGTCTGGAAGACCAATAAAGAGGACGTCGAGCCCAGCTACCCGGCCTACGTTGTTCACTGGACG
>VGEI01000557.1 GCA_016869415.1 Alphaproteobacteria bacterium | reverse complement strand
GAGTACCAGGAGCGGGGCATCGGCCGCCGCCTGATGGCTGCCGCCTTTGCTACCATGGTGCAGAAAGGCTATGGCCGCAGCTTCCTCTGGGTGCTCAGAGACAACCCGTCGCGCTATTTCTACGAACGCATCGGCGGCCTGCCGGTGGCCCAGCGCCGCGAGCGCCTCTGGGGTTGCACGCTCGACGAGACGTGCTATGGGTGGACCGATCTGACCCAGGCGGTCGACCGGCTGGGTTCGTGCGAGACCGGCTGACACCTCTTCGCCAGCTCTTCCTGCCCGAATTCCGCCTGCTTCGTTTCACACAGAAAATGCTCGTCATGCCCGGGCTTGACCCGGGCATCCACGTCTTTACAAGTCCGTGGATGGCCGGCACTTTGGCCGGCCATGACACGTACTCGAATCCGTGACCGATACGATCCTTATTCTCGATTTCGGCAGCCAGGTAACGCAGCTCATCGCCCGCCGCGTGCGCGAAAGCGGCGTCTATTGCGAGGTCATCCCGTTCAGCAAGGGGGCCGAGGCGATACGGCGCCTGAAGCCCAGGGGCATTATCTTCTCCGGCGGCCCGGCCTCGGTGCTGGAAGGCTCCGCGAGCCCCAGCGCACCGCGGGAGATGTTTGATTCGAGGCTGCCGATCCTCGGCATCTGCTACGGCCAGCAGACTCTGGTGCAGCAGCTCGGCGGCACGGTGGAGCATTCCGACCACCGCGAGTTCGGCCGCGCCTTCATCGACGTGATCGAGGAGTGCGATCTGTTCGCCGGCCTGTGGCCCAAGGGTGCCCGCGAGCAGGTGTGGATGAGCCACGGCGACCGCGTCGTGGCGCTGCCCGAGGGTTTCCGCCGCGTCGCCATCAGCGACGGGGCGCCCTTCGCGGTGATCGCCGACGATAAACGCCGCTACTACGGCACGATGTTCCACCCTGAGGTCGTGCACACGCCGCAGGGTGCGGCGCTGATCCGCAACTTCACCCACAAGGTGGCAGGCTGCACCGGTGACTGGACCATGGCCGCCTTCCGCCGCGAGGCCATTGCGCGCATTCGCAGCCAGGTCGGCAAGGGTAGGGTGATCTGCGGCCTCTCGGGGGGCGTCGACTCCTCGGTCGCCGCTGTGCTGATCCACGAGGCGATCGGCGATCAGCTCACCTGCATCTTCGTCGACCATGGCCTGTTGCGGCAGGGCGAGGCGGAGCAGGTGGTCGAGCTCTTCCGCGGCCACTACAACATCCCGCTGGTCCACCGCGACGCCAGCAACCTGTTCCTCGGCAAGCTCGCCGGCGTGGTCGACCCCGAGGCCAAGCGCAAGATCATCGGCGCCACCTTCATCGACGTCTTCGACGAGGAGGCGCGCAAGATCGGCGGCGCTGGGTTCCTCGCCCAGGGCACGCTCTATCCCGACGTCATCGAATCCGTATCCTTCACCGGCGGGCCGTCGGTGACCATCAAGTCGCATCACAATGTCGGCGGCCTGCCGGCCCACATGAAGCTCAAGCTGGTCGAGCCGCTGCGCGAGCTGTTCAAGGACGAGGTGCGGGCGCTGGGCCGCGAGCTCGGCCTGCCGGAGAGCCTGGTCGGCCGCCATCCGTTCCCCGGTCCGGGCCTGGCCATCCGCATCCCCGGCGACATTACGACGGACAAGCTCGCCATCCTGCGCAAGGCCGACGCCATCTATCTCGACGAGATCCGCCGCACCGGGCTCTACGACGCCATCTGGCAGGCCTTTGCGGTGCTGCTGCCGGTGAAGACCGTCGGCGTCATGGGCGACGCGCGCACCTACGACTATGTCTGCGCGCTGCGCGCCGTGACATCGAGCGACGGCATGACCGCCGACAGCTACCCGTTTGCGCACGAGTTCCTCTCGGCCGTGGCCACGCGCATCGTCAACGAGGTGCGCGGCATCAACCGCGTGGTCTACGACGTGACCTCGAAACCACCCGGCACGATCGAGTGGGAATGAATGAGGCCGCTTTGGCCTGACGTGCGGGCGCTGGGCTCCTGTCTGACCGCAATCTCCTTAATCCGTCATGCCCAGGCTTGACTGGGGCATCCATCTGGATGGACGCTCGCGCCTGACAATCTTCCTCCGATGGGGGTGCCCATGATCACCGGCGGCTGTCTCTGCAAAGCGGTGCGCTACAGGTCGACGGAGAAGCCGGTCACCGTGCGCGCCTGCTGGTGCCGGGTCTGCCAGTATATCGGCGCCGGCGGCCCGGCGACCGGAGCGGCATTCAAAACCGCGAGCTTCACCGTCGAGGGC
>VGEI01000556.1 GCA_016869415.1 Alphaproteobacteria bacterium | reverse complement strand
CGGACGGCGATGGCTGTCTTGCTGGATCAGGGTCATTCCCAGAGCGCGGTGGCGCGTCTTCTGGGTGTGACAGAAGGAGCGGTGCGTTATCACCGCAAGCGTCGGAAGTCGGGGGTTGTGGACGGACGGACGCAGCAGGAATTCAAGGTTTTGGTTCACGGCGCGGCGATTGCGCACTGGCGGGCTCAGCAGGGTGACGATCGGATCAACCTGGCCGCGCTTCACGCCTGGCTGCAGCGGGAACACGGCTATGAAGGCAGCCTGCGCTCGGTTCAGAGGTACTGGAAGCGGACCTTTCCTGCCCCGGCGATCCGGGCGCGCCGTCGGGTGGAGACGCCGCCCGGGGCGCAGGCGCAGGTCGACTGGGCGGAGTTCCCGGGTGTGGTTCTGGGCCTCGAGGTGGTCGACCTTGTCGCGCTGGTGGTGACACTGTCGTGGAGCCGGAAGCGAGCGGTTGTCTGGGCTCGATCGAAGGACATGCTGTCCTGGCAGGCGTGCCAGATGGCCTGTTTCCGGCGCCTTGGCGGGGTTCCGGCGGTTCTGCGCATCGACAACGTGAAGACAGCGATCGCCAAGGGGGCCGGCGCCTGGGGCGTCATCAACGCGACCTATCGCGGCTTTGCCGCGCAGCTGAAGTTCCATATCGACGCCTGCCAGCCGCGCCACCCGCAAGGAAAGGGCAAGGTCGAGCGCCATGTGCGTGACCTGCGTGCGACGGTCGACCCCTATCACGAGGTCTTCGGCAGCCTCGAGGTCCTGCAGGCGGTGACCGACGCGCGGCTGGAAGAGCGGGCTGCGCTGCTGCGCTGCCCGGCAACGGGCGCCACCATCGCCGAGGCCTGGGATCAGGAACGGCGGCTGTTGACCCGGTTTCCCGAGACGCTTCCGGAGCCTTTCGATGTTGTCGTACGCCGCCCGGTCGGGATCGACTGCATGGTCAACTTCGAGGGACGGCAGTACAGCGTTCCGTTTCGCTTCGTCGGCCAGGAGGTGGAGGTGCGCGGGCTGGCGGGGCACGTGCAGATCCTCAAGGACGTCGCGGTGATCGCCATGCATGGCCGCCACACCACACAGCTGATCCTGCGCGACGAGGCCCACTACGAAGGCGAGCACACCGACCGGGTCCGGGCGCCGATGCCGCTCGGCAGGATGGGGCGCCGATTGCAGGAGATCGCCGCCAGCAACGTCCAGCATCGCTCGATCGAACTCTATGCCCGGCTGGCGGAGGTTGCCCGATGAGCGCCCCGCGTGTGAAGCTCGACATCGACGCGACGCGGGAGAAGCTCGCCGCGCTCGGCCTCGCTCACGCCGTCGAAGCGCTCGACGGTCTGCTCACAGAAGCCGTGCGAGCCGAGATGCCCGCCCATGTTTTCCTGGAGCGCCTTCTGGAGGCGGAACGATCCGGCCGGGAAGAGCGGCGCATCAGGACGATGCTGAAGACCTCGAAGATTCCGACCGGCCAGACGCTGGAGAACTTCGACTTCGCCTTCCAGCCGGCGATCGAGCGGTCCCGCATCGAGACGCTCGCCACCGGGGCCTGGATCCGGAGCGGCGAGGTCGTCCTGATGCAGGGCCCACCCGGCGTGGGGAAGTCGCACTTGCTTGTCGCACTCGGCGTCCGGGCGATCCAGCTCGGCTTCTCGGTCCAGTACTTCCGCTTCGACGAGTTGCTGACGGCGCTCAAGGCCGACGCGCATCTTCGGCCCGAGCGATTGAAGAAGCGCAAGTACATGTCCAGCTCGCTGCTGCTGGTCGACGAGATGGGCTACGATCCGATGATCCGGGAAGAGGCCAGCCTGTTCTTCCGCCTCGTGAGCTACCGTTACGGCCGCGGCGCCATGATCATCACCACCAACAAGAGCATCCGCGACTGGACCGAACTGCTGGCGGGCGATGAAGTGCTGGCGACCGCCATCCTCGACCGGCTGCTGCATCGCGCCCATGTCCTCAACATCAAGGGACGCAGCTACCGGCTGCGTGACCTCGAGGAAGCGCTGAAGGCCTGAGCATCAAGAGAAACCCGAGACGGCCCGCGGACCCGGGGCGCGCGCTCTGACTCTTCACGGTCAGCACGCGCCCCGGGTCCGCTACGTTACCCGACGCCTCGTAAGACTGGGTGTCGCATTAGCTCGTAAAAGTGGGTGTCGCTTGACATCACTGCGACGCAGTCACGGATCGCGGCGTTCAACTCGGCCAGCGAGAAGAAGCGGCGATGACGCAGCTTCGCCAACACGAAGCGCTCGACGATCTGCACCGCGAC
>VGEI01000555.1 GCA_016869415.1 Alphaproteobacteria bacterium | reverse complement strand
CAGGGCAATCAGCAGCAAGCCGATGATCACCCACAGGGCCAGATTCTTGCCGAAATTGTTCACCGAGATACGCCTCTCAAGACCGCCAGGGTTCAGGGGGGGCTGTCGTCTGCTGCCGTCAACCGCGTGTCTCCCCACGAAGGCGGCGACAGCTCAAAAGCCGCGAATCCCGCCTCGCAAAGCCTCTGCCGCGGGCGAAAAACGGCGGATACCACCCTGACGCTATCAGGATCGGCGCCTTTCCGTCTATATGAGAGGTGGTGGACCTCCAGCACGCCGTCAAGGTCTGACAAGGTTGGTAGCGTCACGCCAACCGCCGCAGGAATAGCCAAGTTCTTCAGGGACTTATCGGCAGCGAGCAAACGCACCCAGCCCGCCTCTCCAAGCGCCGCCAAACGCATGCCCGTGTGCACCCGGCCACGCATCGTTACCGCAAAACGCGCATCCCAGAGGTAGCACCCCGGAGCGTCAATGGCGATGTGCGGAGCGATGGCCGCCGGCTCGCGAATGACATGCAACCGGTCTTTGCGGACCCGAAGTAGACACCCGCCGAGCGTATATCCTGCGGCGGCCGAGCCGGCACGCAGCTCGCCGATCAGGCGCAACAGACTGTCGCCGCGCGGCGGGTAGGCCCGACCGCCGACCGTCGTCACTGCCCTCGCCACTGCGCGGCCAGCCAGACTCTCGGGCGCAGCTCGGAGCATCGCCAAATCCAAGGCGATCCAGCCTTCGGGATAAACTGATGCGGCCTGCGCCAGGAAGCCCGATGTCCACCCTTCCCGATCGCTGCGCTCGCGAGCCCAGCGCGCGGCCGAGCCGAGCGCTTGGCCGGGCTCAGCGCCGAGACCACGCAGGGCAATGCGGGTAAACCGGGCATCACGGTTGCTCGGGTCCTCGATCCATTCCTGTCCCAGGCTCCGCAGGTAGGCGACGAGCTGATCGTGCCGGACATCGAGAAGCGGACGGGCGATGCGCACGTCGTCATCCTCCACCACGGCCGCCATTCCGGCCATCCCGTCGGGCCCGCTATCGGCGACGATCCGCATCATGACTGTCTCAGCCTGGTCGTCGGCATGGTGGGCGAGCAGGAGATGCAGGATTCCGAGCTGCCGGCACGACTCCGTGAGCAGCGCGCGGCGCGCGGCGCGCGCGGCCGCCTGAAGACCGGCGGCCGGTTTCGGCCCGCTCCAGGACAGGACACGATGGGCGATGCCGCGCGCCGCCAACCATTGGCCCACGCGAGCTGCCTCCTCCTCGGAGGCGGCTCGCAGCGCATGATCGACTGTGAGTGCCGTGATGCGACCGCCGCGTGCGCGCACCCAGCGATCGGCCAGCAGGGCCAAGGCCAGGCTGTCGGCGCCGCCGGAGACACCGACCGCCAGGTGCGGCGCGGTCTCGAACGGACCGAGCCGGTCGAGCCGTGCGGCAAAATCGCGATCGAAGAACGGGGCCACGGCGTCGGCGCCGGGCGCGGGCTCAGCCGCAGGCGAGGCGTTGACGCTCGCGCTGCGCAGCCTGTTTGATCGGGGCCGCGGCTTGCGGATAGCGCTTGTCGAGCTCGCCGAGCGTACCGCAGGCCTCGGCCTTGCGGTTGAGCTGAGCCAAGGACATGCCGAGCTTCAGCATGTTGTCCGGCCCCTTGTCGCTGCGGCCGTATTTCTGCACCCCCTCGGCGAAGGTGGCCACTGCATTCTGGTAGTCGCGGCGCACGTAAAACGTCTCACCCAGCCAGTACTGGGCGTTGCCGGTCAGCCGATGGTTGGGATTCGCCGCGATGAATGCGCGCAGCGCCTGCTCGGCGCGTCCGAAATCAGCCTGCTCGCGCTGGGCCTGCAGCAAGGTGCCGTAGGCGAATTCGTACTGGGCCTCCGGCGAGCCAGATGGCAGCTGCACCTGGGCCGGGGCCGCCGCCTGCGAGCCGGGACCGGTCTGCAGCACAAGCCGCTGCTGGCCGGGCGCCACCTGGGGCGTCCCGAGGTTCGGTGTCGGAGCGGCAGGCGGTGCGGCCTCGGCGCTGACAGCGGGAGCGCCCGCGGCTGCCCCTTTCTCCAGCGCACTCAGGCGGAAATCCACGTCACTCACCAGCTTGTCCAGGCGCTGCTGCGTCTGGCCGATCTGATGCGAGATCTCCTCCAGCTTTCCAGTGAGCGTGCGCAGCTCGCCTTCCAGCGCCGAGAAGCGGTCCTCGCTGCGGTTAATGTAGTCGGACGACAGCGGCGCCCCGCCGGCGATCGGAGGGGCGCTGCCTGCGGCAGCTGGAGCACCACC
>VGEI01000554.1 GCA_016869415.1 Alphaproteobacteria bacterium | reverse complement strand
CCGCCGGCAGCAGGCTGGGGATGGCCATGACGACGCCGACGAAGCAGATCGCCAGAACGGCGATCGCCCGCAGCCGGGTCACGCCCATCATGGCGCGACGATCTCCCGCTTAATCCTGCAGCGCCGCGACGTATTCGTCGTGGCCGAGCCGGTCGTAGAGCTTGCGCTTGGTCGGGTCCTTGAGCGTCTCGTAGGCCTCGGCGATGCCGGCGCCGTCCGGATTGGCGGCGAAAGCGGCCTCGATCTCGGCGGCGGTAGCGCCCTTGGCCACGCCCAGGCGCTTGTAGAAGCTGTCCTCGCTCTCCGGCTTCGCCGGCGCGGCGCGCTCGGGCTTCTCGTTGGCCGGCTCGGTGCGGGCCATGACCTCGGCGATCATGCCGCGCACCGCGCGCACGCGCACGCCCTCGGCGATCTCGAGCGTGATCTCCCGCTCGCCCGTCACCTTCGCCACCGTGCCGATGATGCCGCCGCTCGTCACGACGCGGTCGCCGCGCCGCAAGCCCTCGACGAGGGCTTTGTGGTCTTTCATCTTCTTCTGCTGCGGACGGATGATGAGGAAGTAGAAGACGACAAAGATCAGGACCAGCGGCAGGAGGGCGACGAGGTCGAACCCTCCCCCTCCTCCTCCGGTCTGGGCGTAGGCCGGCGACACGAACATTACCGAATCTCCTTACAAGGGCGGGCGGACTATAGCGGGGCAGGCCAGAATTGCAATCGCGCCTCCCCTGGCCTAGTTTGCCCGCCATCGCAAGGACTTGACATGAACACCCCACCCCTCCCTCAGGCTCTCGAAAGCCTCCTCGCCCGCATCGCCGAGGCCCTCGAACGCCTCGCCCCCAAGCCCCGCGCCGCGGTCGACATCAACGCCGCCGACGCCTTCGTCTGGCACGCCGAAGGGGCGCGCCTCGACCCCGTGCACAAGATCAACCGGGTCGATCTCGACCTGCTGCGCGGCATCGAGCGCCAGCGCGACACCCTGCTGGAGAACACGCGGCGCTTCGCCAGCGGCCTGCCGGCCAACAACGCCCTGCTCTGGGGCGCCCGGGGTACCGGCAAGTCCTCGCTGGTCAAGGCGGTGCATGCCGCGATCAACCGGGAGATCCCGAAATCGGTGGCCCTGGTCGAGATCCACCGCGAAGACATCCCCTCCCTGCCTCAGCTGCTCATCCGACTGCGCGACGCGCCGCGCAAGTTCATCCTGTTCTGCGACGACCTCTCCTTCGACGGCGAGGACGCCTCCTACAAGTCGCTCAAGGCCGTGCTCGAGGGCGGCGTCGAGGGAAGGCCGGGCAACGTCGTGCTCTACGCCACCTCCAACCGCCGGCACCTGATGAGCCGCGACATGATCGAGAACGAGCGCTCGACCGCCATCAACCCCAGCGAGGCCGTCGAGGAGAAGGTCTCGCTCTCCGACCGTTTCGGCATCTGGCTGGGCTTCCACAACGTCGACCAGGACACCTACTTCGCCATCGTCGAGGGCTACGCGCGGCGCTTCGGCATCGACATCGGCCGCGAGCAGCTCGAGGCCGAGGCCAACGAATGGTCGGTGACCCGCGGCAGCCGCTCGGGCCGCGTCGCCTGGCAGTTCATCCAGGATCTGGCAGGCCGCGCCGGACGGCGGATCGAGTAAGCCGCCAACCCGCTCTCTATCGCAACCATAGCTTCTCGTTATTGGCCGCCGGCAGCGGGGGCCGGGCACGATCCCGGCATGACAGCGCATGCCCCCGCCTTACACGCCCGCAGCCCGGAGGCTTCCGATCTATCCGGCCTGCGCGTGCTGGCCATCGACGACGCGGAGCATGCGCGGCTCCTGACCCGCAGCATGCTGCGCTCGCTGGGCGTGACCAACGTCTTCCTGGCCGTCAACGGGCAGGAGGCGCTCAGCATCCTCGGCGGCGCCGGCGAGCGCTTCGACCTGATCATCTGCGACTGGAACATGCCGGGGCTGACCGGCATCGAGCTGCTGCGCATCGTGCGCCAGCGCCAGCCGCAGACCCCTTTCCTGATGGTCACCGGCCGCGCCGATCTCGAATCGGCGCTTGCCGCCAAGCATCTCGGGGTCAGCGCCTTCATCGCCAAGCCTTTCGCCCTGGCCCAGCTCGAGATCAAGATCCGGGTTCTGATCAGCCGCGCGAAGCAGCGCGCCTCCGCCTGAGCTGCCATGCCGGAACTTCGCCCTTGGCGCTCGGCGCCGTTTCGCCACGGGATCCTGGCAATTCTTCTGCTGCTCCTCGGTTTGCTTACCGCCTTCAGCATCTGGCGCGATCACCGCGACCGC
>VGEI01000553.1 GCA_016869415.1 Alphaproteobacteria bacterium | reverse complement strand
CGGAGACCAGCGGGATCTCCATGGTATCGAGACCCGACGCGGTGATTACCAGGCGGCCGATCTCTTGCCCCGGCGCGATCGGCGCCGCGATCGGCGAGTCGAAGCTGGCGACGACTTTGAGCTGCGGCCGCAGCCGGCGCGGGATCGTCAGGTCGACGTCCTGCGGTGCTAGGAGCTGCACCGTCGGCTTGGTGCCGAGCCAGACATCGGCTTTGTCGATAGTTTCGCCCTTCTTGAACAGGGCGTAGGTGCCCCATTCGCGGAAGGCCCATTCCATCATGCGCTCGCTCTCCTCGGAGCGGATGCGCATGCTTTGCCAGCCGTTGAACACGCCGACGATCCGGCGCCCATCGCGCATGGTCGAGGCGGTGAGGCCGTACCCGGCCTCTTCCGTGTGGCCGGTCTTGATGCCGTCGGCACCCACATTCTTGTAGAGCAGCGGGTTGCGGTTGCCCTGCTTGATCGGCTTGCCTTTGTCGTCGGTGCCGTAGGTGAAGTCGATCTCTGAGTAGTACTTGTAGTATTCCGGGAAGTCGGCGATCAGCCGCTTGCCGAGGATCGCGAGATCGCGCGCCGTCGTGTAGTGATCCGGGTCGGGCCAGCCTGAGGCGTTGCGGAAGTTGCTGGCGGTCAAGCCGATCTTACGGGCCTCGACGTTCATTTGCTCAGCGAAGGCCTCTTCGCTGCCAGCCAGGCCTTCGGCCAGCACGATGCAGGCGTCGTTGCCCGACTGGATGATCATGCCGCGGAGCAGATCCTCTACCTTCACCTGCGTGCCGACCATGACGAACATCTTGGAGCCCTGGATGCGCCAGGCCTTCTGGCTCACCGGCAGCATGCTGTCGAGCTGCAGCCGGTTCTCCTTGAGCGCCTTAAACGCCATGTAGGCGGTCATGATCTTGCTCATCGACGACGGCGGCATGCGCTGGTCGGCGTTCTTCTCGAACAGCACCTTGCCGGTCTTGAAGTCCAAGATGATCGCCTGTTTCGCCGTGGTCTCTGGTGTCAGCGAGGCGGTCTGCGGCTGCTGCGCCGCCGCGGCCGGCGGCTGGGCGGGCGCCTGGCGTGACCGGCGTTGCTGCTGCTGGGCGAAAGCTTCTACCGAAAACACCAGTGCGGCGGCGCCAGCCAACGCGGCGATGGTCAAGCGACGGGACAACGAAAATGGGGTCACGGGGGATGACTCCTCAATCGGCGATGATGCGGGCCTGCGGGGCCACGTCGGCGATCCATTCGAGAATCGAATCGGCGTCCTGAATGCTCGGCACCGGGCCGACGCGGACGCGATAGAGCTGCTGGCCGTTGATCTGGACCTCGGTCACCTGGGCGGAGCCATAGCGCGACAGCCGCGCGCTGAGGCGGTAGGCATTGTCATAGTTGGCAAAGGCACCCGCTTGCACGAAGAGGTTGGACGGACGCACGGATTGCTGGGTGACCACCGGGCGGGCCTTGGCCTGCTCCTGTACCGGCAGGGCAGCGACCTCGCGCGAAACAGGGGCCGCCGCCGGCGTGGCGGATCCCCTGCCGAGCAGCCCCTGCGCGCCGGGCGGCGTGCTGATGACCGGACTCGACGGAGTGGACGCCGGTGGCGCGGTGACCGGCGCAGCTGGCTTGGCTAGCGGCTCAGTCGTAGTGCGGGTGCGGCCGTTGCGCTGTTGCTGGGTGGTTACCTGGCGGGTCTGGGACAGGGTCTCCGATGGTGGCGGCAAGGGCGCCGAAGCGACGCTGCCGGCCGAGCGCGCGCCCGGCGGCGGAGCCAGCGTGTCGCTCTCGATGGCGCCGCGTGGCGCCGCGGCTACCACCTCTGTTCCTGGGGCGCCGCTGCCCTGGAGCATGGCGAATTTGAGCTGGCGGCTCTCCTCGGCCATGAGCTGGACGCGGACTTTGGCCGTGCCCTTCCCTTCGAAGCCGAGGAGCTGCGCAGAGCGACGCGAGACGTCGAGGATGCGACCGCGAGCGAAGGGGCCGCGGTCGTTGACCCGCAGTACGATAGAGCGGCCGTTCTCGAGATTGGTAACTCGCACGAGGCTCGGCATCGGCAGCGTCTGGTGGGCCGCCGTCAGCGCATTCATGTCGTAAAGTTCGCCGTTGGCGGTCAGGCGGCCGTGGAAGTTGGTGCCTGTGGTCTCGCCGCCGTAAAACGACGCGACTCCCGTCTCGTTGTAGCCGTAGTCCTCGGCCGGGTAGTACCACACGCCATTGATCTGGTACGGGTCGCCGATCTTGTAGATGCCCTGCTGCTTCGGAGCTTCGCGTGTCGCCTGTTTGGCGGCGTTGACG
>VGEI01000552.1 GCA_016869415.1 Alphaproteobacteria bacterium | reverse complement strand
GAGCTTGTCGATGTACATCGCGTTGATGCGCTCGCCCAGGCGCTTGTGCTCGGCGCGCAGCCGCTCGATCGCGGCCTCGTGCTCGCGTCGCTCGTCGGCGTGGCTGGCCTGAAGCGCCTCGCGCCCTATAAGCGCCCGGCGGAGATCGTCATTCTCGAGACCCTTCCCGCAAGTGCAACCGGCAAGATCCTGAAGGGCCGTTTGACCGCCGCCGCCCAAACCCGCGCCAGACAGCCACAACAAGCCTGCTATTTAGGCACTCCTCTGTCCAAAAACTTGCCTATTTTGGCGGCGTTCTGATTCAAAGCACGGCGAAGCACAGCTTTGTGCAGTGCAACGACTTGGCACGACTCTCGCTTTACCCCCGTCGGGCCCGGCTTTCAGGGACGGGCCCGTATCCCGGGGAAGCTCAAGGAGAAATGCTCGTGTCAAAACTCAATCTGTCGCGGATTTTGGGTGCGGCGACGGTGGCGGCGGGAATCGCTGTCAGCCTGCCCGCCGTTGCCCAGCAGCCGCCGATCAAGGTCGGCGTCCTGCACTCGCTGTCGGGGACCATGGCGATCAGCGAGACGACCCTCAAGGACACCGTCCTGATGATGGTCGACGACATCAACAAGAAGGGTGGTCTGCTCGGCCGCAAGGTCGAGGCGGTGGTGGTCGATCCGGCCTCCAACTGGCCGCTTTTCGCCGAGAAGGCGCGCGAACTCATCTCGAAGGAGAAGGTCGACGTGGTCTTCGGCTGCTGGACCTCGGTGTCCCGCAAGTCGGTGCTGCCGGTGTTCGAGGAGCTCAACGGCCTCCTCTTCTACCCGGTGCAGTACGAGGGCGAAGAGAGCTCGCGTAACGTGTTCTACACCGGCGCCGCGCCGAACCAGCAGGCCATTCCCGCCGTGGAATACCTGATGAGCAAGGAAGGCGGTGAGGTGAAGCGCTGGGTGCTCGCGGGAACCGACTACGTCTATCCTCGCACCACCAACAAGATCCTCGAGGCGTTCCTCAAGGCCAAGGGCGTCAAGGCCGAGGACATCATGATCAACTACACGCCGTTCGGGCATTCCGACTGGCAGACGATCGTGGCCGACATCAAGAAGTTCGCCTCGGCCGGCAAGAAGACCGCCGTCGTTTCGACCATCAACGGCGACGCCAACGTGCCCTTCTACAAGGAGCTGTCGAACGCCGGCATCAAGGCGTCCGACATCCCCGTCGTTGCCTTCTCGGTCGGCGAGGAAGAGCTCGCGGGCATCGACACGTCGAACCTGGTCGGCCATCTCGCCGCCTGGAACTACTTCCAGTCGGTCAAGAACCCGACCAACGACGCCTTCATCAAGCAGTGGCAGGCGTTCATCAAGAACCCGAAGCGCGTGACCAATGACCCCATGGAAGCCACCTATATCGGCTTCAAGATGTGGGCCCAGGCCGTGGCGCAGGCCGGCACGACCAACGTCGACGCCGTCCGCCAGGCGATGTACGGCCAGAAGGTGACGGCGCCGTCGGGATTCGTCTCGGTCATGAACACCAACCACCACCTGTCGAAGCCGGTCTACATCGGCGAGATCCGTCCGGATGGCCAGTTCAACACCGTCTGGAAGACCCGTGGGCCCGTCAAGGCTGACGCCTGGTCGAAGTACATCCCGGAGAGCGCCAAGCTCACCGCGGACTGGAGCTACCCCTGGGTCTGTGGCAACTGTCCGGCGCCCAAGTACAAGGGCCTCTGATCTAGGCTAAAAGGAGGGGCCGTCCGCCTCGGCGGGCGGCCCTTTTTCTCACCAACGGCACGTTCTAGAGAATGCCGATCCGACTGCTCAAGTTTCTGACCGTTTTCACCCTCTTGCTTCTGCCGGCCTTTGGCCAGGCGCAGGAGCTCAAGGACCTGATCGCCGGTCTGGGCGAACCGGATCCCAAGCCCGCCATTGAGGCGCTGGCCACCAACGACGATCCCAAGGCCAAAGCCGCCCTGCAGGCCCTGGCCGCCGGTCACCTGTTCCGCCGCCTGTCCGACAGTGCTGTGATCATCGGCGAGAAGGACAGCGAGATGTATGTCGTCACCAATGCCACAACGGGCGAGATCGAGGACATGGCCAAGCCCGATGAGCTCGAGCCCATCGAGGCGGACGACACCACCAAGACGCTGCTCGCCAGCGCTGGCGCCACCGCCGAGAAGGCCGACGACGTACCGCTCGATTTCGCCGGCGCGGTGAAGGCACTCAATGCGGAGAACTTTGCCGAGAAAGGCAAAGCGATCGAGCGCCTGACGGCGCTGGCCGACGGGCGCGCGGTGCGTG
>VGEI01000551.1 GCA_016869415.1 Alphaproteobacteria bacterium | reverse complement strand
CTCGATCGCCCAGGTATGCGGCTCGCGGCGCGGGCCGACATTGTAGTCGGTGGCGTTCTCGCCTGGCACGTTCAGCGCCGGCCAGCGGTGCGAGCCCGGCACGATGCGGGTCGGGCCGTTGTCGAGCGTGATGTCGTCGAACAGGATCAGCGCGTTGACCACCACCCATTCGCCGTTCGGCAGCCGGTGGATGTCGCAATGCAGCGGCTGCTGGCCGGTGCCCATCTGCGGCTCGCGCATGTTGGCACCGTGGACCTTGAACTCGCCGAGCAGGTAGTAGGTGGCCGCCAGCAGCGGCTTGCAGTCGAGCAGGCAATCGAACGCGGTCGACTTGTTGAACACGTTCGAGAGGCGGATCGCGCCCGGCTCCAGGCTTACCTCGCGGCCGGCGCGCTCGCCCTCGGCCGCGTACAGCCGGTCGAACTCGGCGGCCATCGCCGCGCATTGCACCGGGCTGAAGGCGCGCTCGATGGCGAAGTAGCCGTCGCGGTCGAAGGCCTGGCGCTGCCCGGCGGTGAAGTCGGCGTCGCCAACGCGGAGCTGCCGCAACGCCGTGCGCGTGTCCATGTCGCTACCCGTGCAATGCCTGTCCCGTAGCGTCGGACATTAGACTAGGCCCGATCTATTCACCAGCATCGTCGATATTGGGCGCGTTGACCGGGATGGTGCAACGGGGGCAGGGCGGGTTGTGGCGCGGTGTGGCGCTGCGTGGCTCGGCTTGTGGTTGTATCTGGTCAGGGGTTGACGGGGCGGGGTTCGGGCGGGGCAGGATGCCCCGGCGCTTACGGTCCTTGCGCGGCGAAGACGCGGGCGAGGTGGAAGACGACGGCCTTGTCGGGACAGGCGCTCGGCAGGTGGACTTTGATTCGAGTCGCGGTCTCGACGACGCGGGCGGCGAGCTTGATGAGGCGCAGGCGCAGGGTATCGAACTGGGCGCGCCGCCAGGACGAGCACCGCGGCGCGGCGGCCTGCACGCCGTGCAGCAGCCAGTAGGCGATGGAATGCAGGATCAAGCGGAACTGGTTGGCATTGGCGCCGTGGCAGGAGGTGCGGTCGGAGGCGAGGTGTCGCTTGTGCGCCTTGATCAGGTTCTCCATCCGGGCGCGCGCGCAGTAGACTTTCTCGTAGAGGGCCTTGGGCTTGGCCGTGAGATTGGTGACGACGAAGCGGCTGTCGGCGCCCCGATCGGAGGCCTCGACGCGGGCGATGACGCGGCGCTGGCTGCGCCAGCTCTTGGCGGCGTAGCGCAAGTCGGCGAAGCGCCGCACCTTGCCGCCGGCGCAGGCCAGGCGCCGGCGCGCCGCATCGGCGGCGAGCGGCGCAACCCGGCGCGTCAGCACCGCATTGCCGGCCAGCCCGAAGACATAGCCGATGGCGTTGTCCTCGCACCAGTCGATGGCCTCGGGCCGGCCGTAGTGGCAATCACCGCGCACCAGGATGTCGACCTTGGGCCAGTGCTTGCGGATGCGGCCGACGACGTGCTTCAGGATGGTGCGCACCTCCGGGCCGCCCGGCGTCTTGCCCGGCCTGAGGATGGTGGCGACGAGCTTGCCGCTGGTCGCCTCGTAGAGGTGCACCGGCAGGAAGCCGTGGCCGTCGTAATGGGCGTTGAAGAGCGACAGCTGCTGGGCGCCATGCGCTTCGTCCCAGGTGTCGTCGATGTCGATCGCGATGCGGTCCGGCACCCGGCGCCAGCTGTCGCAGAACAGATCGATCATCGCCGCCGCCATCCGAATGAGCGTCACCCGCGAAGGCGCGTTCTCCAGCCGCGACATGGTCGGCTGCGAGCACAAGGGCGCGCCGCTCGCCGGCGCCCGGCCGAGCGCCATCTTGAACACCGGCTCGTTGCGCAAGGCATCGCAATCGTCGGCATCTTCGTAGCCGGCGGCGATGGCAAAGGCGCGGAAGCGGATCATCTCGCCGATCGTGTGGTCGATGCGTCCGCGATCGCGACGATCGGGCAGGCACGCCGCCACCCGATCGGCAATCGCCAGCTTGCGCTCGACCTCGCGCAGCAGCAGCACCCCGCCATCCGACGACAGCGTTCCGCCGTCGAAGGCAACCTGCAATCGCTTGCCCGCAATCGGTGACAAACCGGGCAGGAAACCTGTATGGTCGGCCATGGCGGGCGGGCTTTCCGTGAGTTCGCGTACGAGATCGCGTCGATAACGAAATCATACACGAAATCAACCGGTTAAGCTACGCCCGCCACCGAAAAATCAGCGCCCTCGCGAATAATCCGGGCTAGTATCTCCCTAAGTTGATCATCAGTAGGGACGTCCAGGAATGCT
>VGEI01000550.1 GCA_016869415.1 Alphaproteobacteria bacterium | reverse complement strand
CACCAACAAGAGCGTCGGCAAGTATCCCTGGCGGATGGATGACGAGAAGGTCATGTATCCGTTCTACGAGAAGATCCTCAAGGCCGGGCACAACATCGTCTGCGTGCACAAGGGCCTGTTCCCGCCCTCGGCCGCGCAGCAATGGCCGCATCTCACCGACTACAGCGATGTGCGCGATGTCGGCAAGGCCGCCAAGGACTGGCCGCAGATGAATTTCGTCATCTACCATTCGGCCTATCGCTGGGCCGGCGGCGGCACGGCGGCTGATGCTTGGAAGCAGTTTGAGGCCACGGGCCGCGTCGAATGGGTCACTGATCTCGCCGAAATCCCCGGTAAATTCGGGGTTTCCAACGTCTACGGCGATCTCGGCCAGATCTTCGCTCAGACTAACGTCGTCGATCCGAAACTGGCTGCGGCACTACTTGGCATGCTGATCAAGGGCATGGGCCACGATCACGTGATCTGGGGCACTGACGCGATCTGGACCGGCTCGCCACAGTGGCAGATCGAATCCCTACGCCGGCTAGAGATCCCCGAGGATATGCAGCGGCGCTACGGCTTCAAGCCGCTTGGACCGGCCGATGGCGAGGTCAAGACTGCGATCTTCGGCGGCAACTCGAAGAAGATGTACAAATACGATGAGAAGAAGGCGGGCATCGAGAACGACCGCTTCGTCAAGATCAAGGAAGCGTATCAGCGCAACGGCGCCAGCCCGAGCAATCTGCGTTACGGCTATGTCCTGAAGGGCTGACGGGTTTCTTGCGGCGGCCGGCGGTTTCGACCGCCGGCCGTTTTCTTTTCCAGAACCGCTATTCGATCACGATCTCGACGCGGCGGTTAAGCATCTCGCGCGTACCGTCGGGGGTCGGAACCAGGTTTTCGCGCTCGCCACGACCAAGGATCACGATTTGATTCTCCGGCACACCATCGCGCACCAGCATCGCTTTCACCGCAGAAGCTCGGCGTAGCGATAACGCCATGTTATAGCGCTCGGTACCGGAGCGGTCGGCATGCCCGGTCGCAACGATCCGCGTCACCGGCGCGGCCTTCGCCGTGTTCGCCGCTTCCTGCAGGGTGCGGGCGGATTCCGAGGTGATGTCGGCCTTGTCCCATTCGAAGAACACCCGGTAGAGGACCGGCAGTTCGGGCACGCCGCGCCCAGTGGGTGCCGGTGGCGGAACTGGGGGCACCACAGCCGCTGCAGGGGTCGGGGCAGGCGCTGCCGCCGGGGGCGGGGTCCAGAAGCTGTAGCGCATGCCCAACAGAGCGACATGGCTGCGCAGATCGCCTTTGATGGTATTGCCGGTGCTACCATCGCTGGCCCGGTCGCCGCTGCGGAACTGGCCAGCATCGACATAGCGGTAACCGAGATCAAGCGACCAGTTGGGCGAGAATGTGTAGCCGAGGCCTGCCCCTGCCTGCCAGGCAAACTCGGTCGTGGTCTTGCCGTCTATGGTCAGAGAGCCGGGAGATCGGGTGACGCTACCCAAGCGGTTGCGCGATACGCCCGCCCCGGCGGTCAGGTACGGTGACCAGTCACCGAGCGGGTAGTCGAAATAGAGGTTAACAAAGCTCGTCCAGACGTCGATATCCGCCTTCCAGCGACTGCCACCGGCGTCAGTGTCATTGAGTTCGTGGCTGGGTGCATAGGAGCTGGTCACATCGGCTCGGAAGTGCCGGTTGAAGCGGTAGCCAACACCGGCGCCAAATTGCGGCGACGCGTCAATGTCGTTGATCTTTCCAGTGGCCGGTCCACCAGCCGCCCGCGCACCTCGCGGGGCGGCGTAACCGGTATCCAGGCGAAGGTAGTAGCCATCCGCGTCATGGCTCGCGGTCTGCGCATAAGCTGGCGCCGGATCGAGCAGCAGCAATGCAGATACGGGCAGCGCACAGAGACGAAGAAACTGCACCATGGGTAGTCTAGGAAGTCCTATGCGATACTGTCTATGGGGAGCACCCCCGAATATTGTGAATAAATGTTTATCGCATCAATAGCTAGTTGTCCACAGACGAGGGCTTGTGGACAGGCTATAGAGCAGAAAGTCGCTACGGTAATGCGACCGGTCGAGTGGAATGGGAGCTAGTTGGATCCCATGTTCGGCGCCGAAAGGAGCGTCGGCCGCGGCATACCGGAGATCACCCGACAGTCGGTGACCCCACCAATGGTCCGGGCACAGCGCAACTCACCCGGCTGGTAGCTCATCAGGCGGGCGTCGGCTGCGGTCCGCTCCCAGGGCGGGGTAGTGCCTCGGAGCTTATGATTTATCTCGCAAAGCGAGCGCTTGTAGTCATCCATGGCGAAC
>VGEI01000549.1 GCA_016869415.1 Alphaproteobacteria bacterium | reverse complement strand
GTCGGCGCCCTCCTGGTCATGGGCTTCCGGCCACCAGCCTGGCGAGCTACTACGTCTCGCGGGCCTCGGTGCGCGGTAATATCATCGAGAGCGGCCTGCCGCTGACCAGCGACAACGTCTATTCCGAAATCCAGAAGGATCTGCTGCAGCCGATCTTCATCGCCTCGATGATGGCGCACGACACGTTCCTGCGCGACTGGGCGATCGACGGCGAGGGCGATATGTCGCGCATCGCCCGCTACCTGGGCGAGATCAAGGACAAGTACTCGACGATTGCCAGCTTCTTCGTCTCAGACGCAACACGGAACTACTACTACCCCGATGGCATCCTGAAGAAGGTCGACCCGACTTCTTGGCGCGATGTCTGGTACTTCCGCGTCCGAGAGATGGCCGCGCCCTACGAGATCAACGTCGATCCGGATCTGGCTAATGGCGACGCGCTCACCATTTTTATCAACTACCGAGTGCTCGACTATGACGGTGCCTATATCGGCGTGACGGGCGTCGGCCTGACGGTCAGTGCACTCCGCGAGCGCATGGACAGTTACCGCCGCCGCTTCGACCGCAATGTCTACTTCGTCGATCCGGCGGGCAAGATCGTGCTGGCACCTGGCGGCGCGGCCGTGCGTGACTCAATCACCCGCGAGCCCGGCCTGGCCGCTGTCGCCCGGACCATACTCCAAGGCAAGGGAGGATCCTTCGAATACGAGCGTAACGGGCAGAATGTCCTGCTCAACACCCGCTTTATCCCGGAGCTAGGCTGGCACCTCTTCGTCGAGCAGGAGGAAGGGACCGCCCTGGCTGGCCTGCGCCACACCCTGATCGCCAACCTGCTGATCTGCCTGATTATAACGGTCATTGTGGTGACCGCGACCGGCTATACGATCCGCCTCTTCCAGGCACGGATCGAGGCGATGGCCGCGTCCGACAAGCTCACAAGCCTGCTCAACCGCCACGGGTTCGAGGTGATTTTCGATCAGGCGCTGAAGGAAGCGCGGCGGACGCGCGAGCCACTGTCGATCATTCTATTCGACATCGACCGTTTCAAGGAGATCAACGACCGCGCCGGCCATCTCGCGGGAGACGCAGTAATCCGCCACGTGGCGCGCGCCGCCCGCAGCGCCGTGCGCGAGGTTGATGCTGTTTGCCGCTGGGGCGGTGATGAGTTCCTGGTCCTGCTGAAGGGCTGCAACCGCGACGCCGCCAGCCGGATCGCGGCCAAGATCGGTGAACGTGTGCAGGGTAGCGAAGCCGAGCATGGCGGTCGTGCCATCGACGTGACGGTCAGCCTTGGTGTCGCGGAATACCGGCTTGGTGAGGAGGTCGACCAGTTCCTGACGCGGGCTGACGGAGCGCTGGGTGCGGCCAAGGCCGGCGGCCGACGGCGCGTGGTAGCAGCCTAGCTGCGCTCGGTAAAGCCGCTGCTGGCGAATAGCGCCCGTACTCGTGGCGTGCGCAGGAACGACAAGAACGCTTGCACTTCCGGGCCGCGAGCCGTGGTCGCGCTCGCCGCGCCAAGATAGACCGTCTCCTTCTGCAGCACCGCGGGCAGCGGCCCAGCCAAACGAACACCTGGCAGGTTGAGGATTTCGGCGATCTGGTGGATGCCGAGCTCGACCTCGCCGCGCGCCACTGGCTCGACGATCGAGCCGCCCTGGCCGAGCACAGCCTTGGCCTCCACGGCCTCCGCGATACCGAGACGCTCCAGCACCAGTGCCACGTGCTTGCCACTCGTTCCGCGCCGAGGATCGATATAGACCACGGAACGTGCCGCCAGCAGGGCGCGCTTCAACGCCTCGGGCGTCGAGATATCGGGAACCGGTGCCGTCTCGTGCACCGCCACTCCGATCGCCACGCGGCCAATCTCGGTGGTCGGGCCGGCGATGCGACCGTCCGCCACAGCCTTGTCCATGACTTCGCGCGTCAGGACGACACCGTCCGGCAGCGGCTCCGCCGCCAGCCGCTCCTGCAGCGGGCCCATCGGCAGGAACTCGACGGCGATGCGGGCGCCGGCCTGCCGCTGGTAGAGCTCAATCGCCGGGACGAGCCCCGACTTGACCGCCCCACCGCTCCACAGAAGCAGCGTGCCGGTCACTTCCAGAACTGACGGGACGCGAGGCGTGCCCCTTCAGCCATGGCCGCCAGCTTCGCCCAGACGATGTCGGGGTCGACCGCCGCCTGCCCGACCCAGGTGCCGTAGCCGCAGTCGCTGCCGGCGATGACGTTCTCCCGGCCGATGAGCTTGGCGTAACGGCCGATGCGCTGGGCGATCAGCTCCGGATGCTCGATGAAGTTCGACTTCGACT
>VGEI01000548.1 GCA_016869415.1 Alphaproteobacteria bacterium | reverse complement strand
CGCCGCATCGACCACCTGCGCGAGCAATTCTTGATCCGTCGAGTAGAGCGCGGCGGTGATAGCTCCCTTTGTCCGCGCCAGCGCCATCGCCTTTGTCACGCCGTCGGCACCGCTGTCGACCGGCACAAGGTAGGTCACCGGCCCGAAGGTCTCGCTGCCGTAGACCGCCTCGCGCTTGGTGTCGACACGCACCAGAAGCGGCGTCTGCACGCGCGCCGCGGCGAATTGCGGGTGCTGCAACGGCGCTGACTGCCTGATGACCACACCTTCACGCGCTGCACCGTCGACCCGCTCGAGCGCGGCCGGGTTCTGGATGCAGCCGAGGATCTCGGCGGCTCGCGCCGGATCGGCCAGCAGCTTGTCGATGGCGATGGCAAGACCGCGGGCCACGTCGTCGAAGGACTGGTGGCCCGCCTCGGTCTCGATGCCGTCAGCAGGAATGAAGATCGTCTTGGGTGTCGTGCACATCTGGCCCGAGTAGAGCGAGAGCGAGAAGGCGAGATTCTGCAGCATGCCTTTCGAGTCGTCTGTCGACTCGATGACCACTGTGTTGACACCGGCTTTCTCGGCGAACAGCGTCGCATGGCCGGCGTTCTTCTCCAGCCAATCGGCGAAGCCCGGCCCGCCCGTATAGTCGATCAGCGCAATCTCCGGCCGCTTGGCCAGCTCCTGGGTGATCGGCGCGCTTGCCTCGTCGGCGGCCAGCAGCACGAGGTTGGGATCGAAACCGGCCTCCTTCAGCGTCTCGCGCGCCACCTTGACGGTGATGGCCAGCGGCAGGATCGCTGCCGGGTGCGGCTTGACGATGACCGGGTTGCCGGTAGCGAGGTCGGCGAAAATCGCCGGATAGCCGTTCCAGGTGGGGAAGGTCGAGACGCCGATGACCAGGCCGATGCCGCGCGGCACGAGCGTATAGGTCTTGTCGAGGCGGATGGGATCGCCGCGGCCCGTGGCCTTCTCCCAGCGCGCCGAGGCCGGCACGCGGCTCATCTCGGCATAGGCATAGGCGACGGCCTCCAGACCGCGGTCCTGCGCATGCGGCCCGGCCGCCTGGAAGGCCATCATGAAGCCCTGCCCCGTCGTGTGCATGGCGGCGTAGGCGACGTCGAACGACTGCCTGTTGAGCCGCGCCAGGATTTCCAGGCAGACGCCGACCCGCGCTTCGATCCCGGCCTTGCGCCAGCCCGGCATTGCGGCTCTCGCCGCGGCGATCAGCGCGCCGACAGCTGGTTTGGGGTAGGTGATGCCGAGCGCAAAGCCGTAGGGCGACGTCTCCTTGCCGACACGGCCGGCGGTTCCCGGCTGATCCAGATCGAAAGGCTGGTTGAGGCCGACCTCGAAAGCCGCCTTGGCATCGGCGTTGGCCGTCTCGCCGTAGATCTTGCCGCTCGCCACTTCGGGATACGGCGACCAGTAGCCGCGCGTGGCAATCGCCTTGAGCGCCCCGTCGAGCGTGGCGCGATGCTTGTCGAAGAGCGGATGAGCCATGGTCGTTCCTCGGGTTCCAGGCATTTGGTGTAGCGCATGACCGGAGCCTTGGCCATTGCCCCGCTAGCGATGGACCGGCATAGTCTTGTCTCGCCCAGGAGCTTGCGGCCATGAGCTACAGCACCATTCTCTTCGATGTCGCCGACAGTGTCGCGACACTCACCCTCAACCGGCCGGACAAGCTCAACTCGTTCACCGCGGAGATGCATGCCGAGCTGCGTGACGCGCTGGCTGCCGCCGCCGATCCCGCCAAAGGCTGCCGGGCGCTGTTGATCACCGGTGCCGGGCGCGGCTTCTGCGCCGGCCAGGATCTTGGCCAGCGCCAGATGACGGACGGCGCGACCATCGATCTCGGCGAGACCATCGACAAGCTGTTCAACCCACTGATCCGCCGGCTGCGCAGCCTGCCGCTGCCGGTCGTCGGCGCCATCAACGGTGTCGCCGCCGGTGCCGGCATGAGCCTGGCGCTAGCCTGCGACATCACGCTGGCGGCGCGCTCGGCGACGTTTCTCCAGGCCTTCGCCAGGCTCGGGCTCGTGCCCGATTCCGGCTCGACCTATTTCCTGCCGCGGTTGGCCGGCGACGCGCGGGCTCGCGGGCTCGCCCTGCTGGCGGAGAAGATCAGCGCTCAACAAGCCGCGGATTGGGGCCTGATCTGGAAGGCCATCGACGACGACAGATTGATGACCGAGGCCACTGCCCTCGCCCGCCACCTGGCGTCCCAGCCGACCAAGGGCCTGGCCATGATCAAGCATGCACTCGACCAGTCCAGCGCCAACTCGCTCGACGCGCAGCTCGATCTCGAACGCGATCTGCAGCGCACGCTGG
>VGEI01000547.1 GCA_016869415.1 Alphaproteobacteria bacterium | reverse complement strand
ACTTGAACCCGCGGTCATTTTTTTTCTGATGTTTACACGACGACATAAGAGAGCCTCAGTTACCAAGGAGAGGCTCATGCCGCTCGTTCGCATCGCCCTGAGACAGGGTCGTCCCGCCGGGTTCGGCCGCCGCATAGGCGCCGTCATCCATCAGGCCATGGTCGACACCATCGGCGTACCACCGCGCGACGTTTTCCAGATCGTCACCGAACACGATGCCGACGGGCTGATCTACGATCCAAGCTATCTCGATATCTCGCGCAGCGACGGCATCGTCCTCGTTCAGATCACGCTGAGCGAAGGGCGCACGGATGCCGCCAAGCAGGCACTTTACAAGGCCATAGCCGAACGCCTGCGCGACCAGCTGGCCGTGCGCGCCGAAGACGTTTTCATCAACCTGATCGAGGTCAAGAAGGCCAACTGGTCCTTCGGCAACGGCATCGCGCAGTACATCGCCTAGTGCCTAACGCTCGATCTGCCGGCGCAAGGCCTCTTGCGTCGCCCGGTCGAGCGGGAAGTTCCATATCAGCACGATGGCCACGACCTTGAAGGCGATGGGCAGCGCTGCGTAGAGCATGCCCAGGCCGATCCGCGTCCCCTCGGGATTGCTGCCATCGACCCGCACATCCAGGAGATCGAGTAGCGGAAAGGCGATACCCACGGCCAGGGCCAGGGCCAACTTGGTAGCCATCGCCCATAGCGCGAAATAGAGGCCGGTACGCTGGCTGCCGCCGGCGGCGGTGTCGACATCGACCGCATCGGCCTGCATCGAGGCCGGCAGCGTGAGGTCAGCACCGAAGGCAAGACCCGTGGCCAGGCAGACGGCGAGATAGCCATAGAAGTCGCCAGGGCCGAGCAGCGGCACCAGGGCGAAGGCCGCACAGGTGAGGATCATCGCCAGCCCCCAGCTGCGATGCTTGCCATGCTGGCGCGCCAACTTCAGCCAGAGCGGCATGCCGGCGATCCCGGCGGCGAAATAGGCGATAAGGAAGACGCCGAGATAGGCCTCCAGCCGCAGCACATGGGTGACATAAAGCACAATCAGCGAGGCCGGCAGGCCGTTGGCCACGCCATTGAACAGATAGCTGACCAGCAGCCGGCGGAACGGCACGTTCCCCGCCAGCAGGCGCATTCCCGCCTGCCATCCTGCCGCGGCCGCGGTGCCCGCGGCCCTCACCGGCTCGGGCACAATCGCCACCAGCAGCAGCCCGGCGAGCGGCAGCAGGATGAAGACCAGCCAGGCCAGGGCGTGTAGCGCATCCCCCGCCTCGCTGCGCTGAGGATCATCGAGGTCCAGCGCGGCAAGCAGTGTTGGAATCGCTGCTGCCAGCACGACACCCAGCAGGCCGAAGATCTCGCGCGCGGCCATGATGCGGTTGCGCTCGACATAGTCGCTGGATAGCTCGGCGCCCCAGGCCTGGTGCGGGATGGTCATCAGAGACCAGCCGAGATAGCCGGCGAAGGCCCAGAACAGGAATTCGCCGGCGCTGACCGGAGCAGAGGGCCGGAAGAGAAACGCGGCAGCCAGCAGCACTACTGGCAGCGAAGCGATTAGCCACGGCCGCCGGCGTCCATAGAAAGTGTCGAAACGGTCACCGGCCCAGCCGATCAGCGGGTCGGCCGCCACGTCGAGCAGCCGCGCCGCAAGAACCACCGCCCCCACGATAGTGAAGCCGAGGCCGAGATCGACGGCATAGAAGGCCGGCAGATAGAGCAGCAGCGGCAGCCCAAACACTGCCGCAGGCAGTGCCGGCAAGCCGTAGGCGATGAGCGTGACAAGTGGGACGCGCGAAGGTGGCGATCTACCCATTCACGGCCTTACCAGCGCCACCTGGGTCACGTCGATGGTCCTGGCGCGAAATCCGGCCTCGCAGTAGGCCAGATAGAACTCCCACATACGCTTGAAGCGCGCGTCGAAGCCGAGCGGCGCGATTTCGTCCCAGGAGGTCTGGAAGCGCTGGTTCCACAGCGCCAGCGTGCGCGCGTAGTGGGCACCGAAGAACTCCTGGCGTTCGAGGATAAGGCCGGCGCGCTTGGTCTCGCGCTCCAGCGCCGTAGCGCTGGGCAGCATGCCCCCGGGAAAGATGTAACGCTGGATGAAATCGACGCCACGGCGATAGCGCTCGAACCACGTGTCGGCGATCGTGATGACCTGCAGGGCCGCGCGGCCGCCGGGCGCCAGGCTCTCGCGCACCTTGTCGAAGAAAGCCGGCCAGTACTTCTCGCCGACCGCCTCGAACATCTCAATCGAGGCGATGCGATCGAAGGTGCCCGAGAGATCCCGGTAATCGATGAAGCGCGCCTCGACCTTGTCGGCCAG
>VGEI01000546.1 GCA_016869415.1 Alphaproteobacteria bacterium | reverse complement strand
CGTAGGCCGCCAGGGTCGCGGCCAACAGCATCGTGCCCAGCGTGTCGAGGCTGCCGCGGTCCGTCTTTGCCGCCAGGCGGTCGGCCGGCAGGGTGCGATAGGCGAGAAGAAACGCCAGGACGCCGAGCGGTACATTGACGAGGAAGATGGCCTGCCATCCCGCCCCGGCGATCAGCACGCCGCCCAGCGAGGGGCCGAGAGCGGTGCCGATCGCCGACATGGTTCCGAGCAGCCCCATGGCCCGGCCGGTCTTCTCCTTTGATACCGTCTCGCCGACGAAGGCGAGGGTGAGGGCCATCATGATGGACGCGCCAAGGCCCTGCGCTGCCCGGGCGGCAATCAGCAGGATGAGCGTCGGCGCTCCAGCGCAGAGGACTGAGGCTGCCGTGAACAGGGCGATACCGACGAGGAGCAGCCGCCGGCGCCCGGCGATCTCGCCGAGCCGCCCGGCGCTGACGATCAGCGTCGTGACGGAGAGAAGATAGGCGAGCACGACCCACTGGACCTCCTGGAAGGAGGCGTCGAACGTCTCTGCCAGCGTCGGCAGGGCGACATTGGCGGCGCTGATGCCGAGCGAGGACAGCAGCACGGACAGCGAGAGCCCGGCAAGCGCCCAGCGGGTCGATCTGGCCGGCTCTCTCGGCTCGGCTGCGGTTTCGGCCTGTCCGGCAACTGAAGTCATCGTGCGCCTAGTTTCCGGCCCCTTGAGGCGGGACCGCTTACGAAACTAGCCGTCCGAATGATGTGGCGGTACATGCAGTATTCGCACTATATAAGTGCATTAGACGCCATATCTGCGCCATGCTACGGTCACTCTCGCGTGTCGCGGCCCGACCTCAACCTGCTGGTCACTCTCGACGTGCTGCTCGCCGAAGGCAGCGTGGCGCGGGCGGCCCGGCGATTGCGGCTGAGCCCTTCGGCGATGAGCCGGGCGCTGGCGCGCCTGCGCAACGCGACGGGCGATCCGCTGCTGGTCCGTGCCGGGCGCGGTCTCGTGCCCACGCCCCGTGCGCTCGAGTTGCGCGGCCGGGTAGGGCGGCTCGTGCAGGACGGAGAAGCGGTGCTGCGCCCGGTTGGGGCGCTCGATCTCAAACGGCTGGTACGCACCTTCACGCTGCGCACCCGCGACGGATTCGTGGAGAACTTCGGACCGGAGCTGGTGTCGCGTGTCGCCCGGGAGGCGCCCGGCATGCGGCTGCGTTTCGTGGTGAAGCCGGACCGCGAGAGCGCGCCGCTGCGCGAGGGCAGCGTCGATCTGGAAACCGGCGTGGTGGGCGAGGAGACGGGGCCCGAGCTTCTGACGCAGGCCCTGTTCCGGGATCGCTTCATGGCTGCCGTGCGTCGGGGACACGCCTTGAGCCGCGGGCGGGTGACGCCCGCGCGTTACGCGGCGGGCAGGCATGTCGTCGTCTCGCGCCGCGGCCTCGATCGGGGGCCGATCGACGAAGCGCTCAAGTCTCTCGGGCTGGAACGGCAGAACGTGGCGATCGTCGAGAGCTTTTCTGCCGCGCTGGCCCTGGCGCGAGGCTCCGACCTCATCGCCAGCGTGCCCGAGCGGCACACGGGCAGGCTGCGCGCCGGCCTGCACTGTTTCCCGATTCCCCTGCCGCTGCCCGCCATCACCGTGTCGCTGCTCTGGCACCCGCGGCTCGACGCCGATCCGGCGCACCGCTGGCTGCGCGGCTGCGTGCGGGACGTCTGCGCATCCTCGCGTCGCGATGAGCGGGCATGAGAGACTAGGCCCATGCTCGCCCTTCTGGCCCGCCGGCTGATTGCGGCCCTGCTGACGCTGCTGGCGGCGGCGGCGGTGATCTTCCTCGTGCTTGAGGTGCTGCCGGGCGATGCCGCCGCCGTGATGCTGGGCACCGAGGTGCGGCCCGATACGCTCGCCGCCTTGCGCGCCGAGCTCGGGCTCGACCGGCCGGCGCCTGAGCGTTTCCTGCGCTGGCTCGCCGGCCTGGTCACCGGCGATCTCGGCCTCTCCTATACCTACCGCGTGCCGGTGGGCACGCTGATCGCCGAGCGCCTCGCGGTCACCGTGCCATTGGCTCTGCTGGCGGCGGCGCTTGCCGTGTCGATCGCGCTGCCGGCCGGCGTGCTCGCCGCGGCGCGCCACGACCGCCCGGCCGACGTCGCCATCATGGTGGCCAGCCAGCTCGGCCTCGCCCTGCCGAATTTCTGGTTCGCCCTGCTGCTCGTGCTGTTCTTCTCCATCGGCCTGGGCTGGCTGCCGGCGGGCGGCTTCCCCGGCTGGTCTTCGGGGATCGGTGCCGGGCTGCTGGCGCTGCTGCTGCCCGCCGTGTCGCTCGCCCTGCCGCAGGCGG
>VGEI01000545.1 GCA_016869415.1 Alphaproteobacteria bacterium | reverse complement strand
TGGAGATGGTCACCGTACCTGCACCCGTGCCACCTGAGCCGGCGCTGATGACCCAGTCCACGCTGCCGGCCGTGCCGCCGCCACCTCCGCCGCAGCTCAGCGAGGCGCCGATTGCCGAGCGCTCGATGCCACCCCCGGCACCGCGGTCCAGCCCGCAGCCGGCTCGGCCACGCGCCGACTCACCGCCCACAGTGTCGCCCGGTCAGCGCTCAACGGCAGCGTTGCCGCCACGCGAGAGCGGTGAGTCAACCCCGCTCGAAGCGGGACGCATAAGACCGGGCGGCACGCCGCCGGAAGCCATCGCGAGCCAGACGGTGCAGGATGTGATCCTGAAGCAGATCGCCCGTCACTGGATCATCGACGTGCGCGGATCCACCTATCGCGACGTCGTGCTCTCCGTGCGCTTCAAGCTCCTGCCCGACGGCATGCTGGCGCCGCCCTTTGGCCGCAACGACCCGTGGGATCTCCGCGTCATGGTGCGCGACTACGAGGTGATGATGAAGCCGGAAAACCGGCTGATCCGCACGACGATCGAGACCTTCCTGCAGGCGATGCGCTATGCCCAGCCTTTCCACCTGCCGCCCGACGGGCAGGCGACGGAGGCGCGGGTGCTGCCGCTGTCGTTCCGGCTGGGCGATCTTTAGGCGCGGCTACGCCGGATTAACTTGTATCCATGTTGACCGGATTTGCTTGCGATCAGGGGAACGCTCCCCCAATTTTACATCGTGTAACCGGGGTCCGGGCCCCTCTGGCGCGCCAAAATTCGGGCGCGTGATGTCGGATCCTCCACCTGTGCTTCCTCGGCGCAACGCGTCGGGGTGGCCTCTGGAGGCGTCGTGGAACCGACATCGCTTTGGCTCTGGCTCGGCTTCAATCTATTCGTCGTGCTTCTGCTCGCCTTCGATCTCGGCGTGCTTCACCGCAAGCAGCGCGAAATCCGTGTCGCCGAAGCCTTGTGGCTGAGCTTTGGCTACTTCGTGCTCGCCGGGCTTTTCAACGCCGGCGTCTTCTACTGGCGGGGCAGCGAAGCCGGCTTCGCCTTCATGACCGGCTACCTGATCGAGAAAAGCCTCAGCCTCGACAATATCTTCGTCTTTGTCCTGGTCTTCACCCACTTCGCCGTGCCGCCGCAGTACCAGCACCGTGTGCTGTTTTGGGGCGTCCTGGGGGCGCTTGCGATGCGCGCCGCGCTGATTGCGGTAGGAGCTTCGCTCATCGAGACGTTCCACTGGATCGTCTTCGTCTTCGGTGCGTTCCTCATCGTCACCGGCATCAAGATGCTGCTCACCATCAACGCGAAGCCGGATCTTGGCAACAATGCGGTCATCGCGCTGCTGAGACGCTGGTTCCGCGTCACGCCGGACTATCACGGCGAACGCTTTTTCGTGCGCCGCGACGGCGTGCTTTGGATGACGCCTCTCTTCCTGGTGTTGGCGCTGGTGGAGATCAGCGACCTCGTGTTCGCCATCGATTCCATACCGGCGATATTCGCCATCACCTCTGACCCGTTCATCGTCTACACGGCAAACGTCTTCGCCATCCTCGGCCTTCGGGCGCTCTATTTCGCGCTCGCCGGGATCATTCACCGCTTCCACTACCTGAAGTATGGCCTCTCGCTGACCCTCTTGGTCGTGGGCATGAAGATGATCCTTAACGGCGTATTCGGCGAGAAGGTCGTGCCCACCGAGGTCGCCCTGCTGATTACCGCGGTGCTCATTTTCGGCTCGATGGCGCTGTCGCTGCTACGCACCCGCGGCGTCGCAGCCGCACCGGCCGAGCGTTACGCCCTCGGCTGGGTGCCTGGCAGCCGGCCCGCCGCCGATGTCTCGCAGTCACGCTAGGAGAGAAGGAGAACGAACCGTGCAATGCCCGATCTGCAATGTGGCGCTGACCATGGCCGACCGTCAGGGAATCGAGATCGACTACTGCCCGAAATGCCGCGGCGTCTGGTTCGACCGCGGCGAGCTCGACAAGATCATCGGGCGCGCGGCGAATGACGCTCCTGTCGAACGGACGGCCGCGCCCGCCCAGCGCGACCGGTACAGCGATCATCGTCGCGACGACCATCACGCCTATGGGCACAAGCCGAAGTACCGCAAGCGCGAGTCGCTGCTGTCCGAGTTGTTCGATTTCTGAAGGCTGACCCCCTATGAGTCCCATCACGGCGACAACGCTGATCAGCGGCTACGCAGGTCTGATGCGGGCCAACGCGGTGCAGATGGCGCGCGCGCCCATCAATCAGACGGGCGCCATGACCGATAGCGCACCGGTTGCGGCTTCCATGTCCCTGCGGCCGGACCCATCGCTGGGGCCGCGTCCCGGACCGGGCCGC
>VGEI01000544.1 GCA_016869415.1 Alphaproteobacteria bacterium | reverse complement strand
CAGGTCGAGACATCGTCCTTGGATATTGCCAAGCAGGGTGCGCAGCTTCGCTCGGAGCTCGACCGCTTCCTGGCCGGTATTCGCACCGCTTAGGCTCCGCGGTGTCAATCTGCGGCCGCGCGCAGCCAGGTTGGGCTAAATCCCTACCTCGCGCGCGGCGCGCAGAATGGCGATACAGGTGGCAGCGTTGGCGATGCCGCCGGTTTCGACCAGTCGCAGCGCCTCGGCCAGCGTCATCTCCACCTGCTCAAGGAACTCGGTGTCGTCCGGTTTGCTGGCGCAAGGCGAGAGGATACGCGCCAGGAACAGGTGAACCGGTGCGCGCACGGCGGTGGTCAGCGGCTGGATGACTCCCAGGGGTGTCCAGTCGGCGGCTATGAGTCCGACCTCTTCGGCCAGCTCGCGCTGCGCCGCGGCCAACGGCACTTCGCCCTCCTCGAGGCCACCGGCGATCGCCTCCAGCGAGTAGTCACCCAGGGCGTACTTGAACTCCCGAACCAGAACGACCCGGCCATCGGTCATGATCGGCAGGACCGAGGCGCCGGCCTTGCGTTCGATGACGCTGAACAATGCCTCCACGCCGTTGCTCCAGCGTACCCGGTCGTGACGCAGGCGTGTCCAGGCGTCGCGGTGAATCTCCTTCGACTCGATGCACTCGCAGCGCATGCCGTATCCTTTGTCGCGTTCTCAGACGGCTCGTGCCGGCACGCCCTTCTCGCCGAGGTCCCACCACAGCCCTGCCATCATCTGCAGTCCCTCGCGGGCGACCGAGGCGAGCATGTGCTCGTTGGGTGCGTGCTGCGAGCAGGATGGGTAGGAATGCGGCACCCACACCGTGGGCAGCCCCAGGACTTCGCTGAAGATGTCATTGGGCAGCGAGCCGCCGAGGTTGGGCAGAATCGCGGGCCGCGATCCGGTTGTCTGCTTGACCGAAGCGGCCGCCCACTGCACCCACGGATGGTCGGGATCGAGGCGGGTGGCGCGGAAGAAATCGTCGCGTCCCATCACGGTCTTGACCATGGGGAAGCCATGACGATCGAGATGGCGGCGCAGGGCCGCCAGCACCGCTTCGGCTCCGGTGTCGATGCCGACCACGGTGCGCAGCTGGCAGCGCGCCCAGGCCTTGGGCGGGATGGCATTGACCGGCTGGTCCGGGTTGCCGGTGCGGAAGGCGAGGATCTCGAAGCTGCACCAGCCGAAGACCCGCTCGGCTGGGCTGAGGCCGGGCTCGCCCCAGTCGGGATCGACCTCCGGCCCGCTCGGCCCGCCATCGACCACGCAATCGGCCAGCGCCCGGCGCACCGAAGCCGGCAGCTCTTTCGGCACCCAGTCGGCGATGCGGATCTGGCCAGTCGGCCCGGTAATCGAGGCCAGTGCGTGGGCGAGAATGATGCCGGGGTTGGCTAAGAGGCCGCCCCAGTTGCCGGAATGGTGCCCGCCGTCGCGCAGCTCGACGACAAGATCGAAGAGCACGGCGCCGCGCGAGCCTAGGAACAGGGTCGGGCGCTGCGCCTGCAGGCGCGGACCGTCGGAAGCGATGAGCACGTCAGCCTTGAAGCGCTGGGCGTACTTTTCACAGAGCTCCCGAAGGCCGGGCGAGCCCATCTCTTCGCCGGTCTCGATCAGCAGCTTGACGTTGAAGCCGAGACGGCCGCGTGCCTTGAGCACAGCCTCGAGAGCCCCGATGTTGATGGTGTGCTGGCCCTTGTTGTCGGCCGTACCCCGGCCGTAGAGCCGGTCGCCGTCGGGCGTCACACGCCAGGGAGAGAGCCCCTGCGACCACTGGCTCTCCTGGCCGCGAATGACGTCGCCGTGGCCGTAGGAGAAGACGGTCGTCGCCTTCGGATCCTCGATGCGCTCGGCATAGAGGAACGGGCCCTTGCCGCGCGGCTCGCTCAGGATGGCGCAGGTGAAGCCGAGCTTGCCGAGCGTCGTGCGCATTTCGCCCTCGGTGTACTCGGCAAGGGCAGCGGCACGCTCGGGGTTCTGGCTCTCGGTCGGGATGGCGACGCGGCGCGCGAGGTCGGCGACGAAGGAGCCGTCGTCGAAATACTTCGTCGCAAGATCGATGGCGTACTGGCGGCTCACGTTGCGTTATCCTCGTAGAGATGACATTCGACGCGCGCCGGCCCGACATTGTGCGCCTGCGGTGCGGTGCTCGAGCAGCGGGGCAGGGCCTCGGCGCAGCGCGGATGGAAGCGGCAACCCGGCGGCGGGTCAAGCGGATTGGGAAACGCGATGCCCAGACCTGTATCTGGGATATCCAGCATTGGATCGGGGGTCAGCACCGAGGCGAGCAGGGCGCGCGTGTAGGGGTGGCGCGGCTGTCCGAACA
>VGEI01000543.1 GCA_016869415.1 Alphaproteobacteria bacterium | reverse complement strand
ATTTCGCAGGCTTTTTCGCTGGAGGAGCCACAGATCGAGCCGGACCAGATGGACAGCCAGTTGAAACTGTTCATGAATTAGCCGGACACTAGTGCCCCCGGCCCAGTTTTTCATACATGCTTGAGAATCAAGCTGGCGCGTCCTCGGCAACGACCGGGGGCGGAAATGCCGGCCAGAAGGTCGGCGGCAAGAACCTAGAAGTAGGAGAACCCGGATGTCTTCCATCAACACCAACGTTGGTGCGTTGGTGGCGTTGAGAAATCTCACCGTCACGAACGCAGCACTTGATCGCACACAGGACCGAGTTTCTACCGGTCTCAGAGTAGTCGGCCCCAAGGATGACGGATCGATCTTCTCCATCGCGCAGGGTCTGCGCGGTGACCTGAAGGCATTCGACGCCGTCCAGCAGTCATTGTCGTCGGGCCGCGGCGTGGTTGCCGCTGCTATCGCCGGCGCGACGGCGGTATCCGACCTGGTCGCGGATATCAAAAAGAAAGTCATCGAGGCGTCCAACCCCGCCAACACATCGGCGCAGCAATCGATTCTGGCGTCGGACTTCACCTCGATGATCTCGCAGCTTAACACGTTCATCAGCAACGCGGTGTACAACGGACGGAACCTGCTGTCGGATGCCTCCTCCAGCGTGTCCATCACGTCGACGATCACCGGTGGCCAGCTGACGATCTCATCGGCTTCGGCTCTCGGCGGCGTGTCGACGGCGATGACAGGCGGCGTGGCCACGACCGCAGCGGCTCTAGCGCTACTGACGACCATCAGTGCTCAGGAGCTCGTCATCGGCGAAGCCTTGGGCACCTTGGGCTCGGCGTCGAAGTCGATCGACTTCCTCACCAGCTTCACAAAGACCTTGTCGGACGCGGTGACCGAAGGCCTTGGCGCTCTGGTCGACTCAGACCTGGCCAAAGAAAGCGCTCAGTTGCAGGCCCTGCAGGTCAAGCAGCAGCTTGGCGTCAGCGCGCTCTCGATCGCCAACCAGCGGCCGCAGACCCTGCTGTCGCTGTTCCAGTAACGCCGGTTTTCGGCGTCTCTTCGCAACGCGTCGGGGGCGTCTAGCCTCCGGCGCGTTTCTTTTTGCCGTGGCGCGCCGGCCTGCGCAGACGCAACAGCCGCCGCGCGAACTCGGCAAACCCCGCCCCACCGCTGCCCCGCGTCACATAAGCTGGCTTGGCGCTCAACCGCGGCAGAAACGGCCGGATATTCGCCACACCCAGCGACAGTGGAAAGAAGTTGAACATCGGCACGTCGTTGGGAGAATCGCCGAGGAATGCGCAGCGCTCGCGGATCGTATCGAGCTCGGCTCCGAACGCTTCCTCGAGGAATATCCGCGTCATGCCGAGCTTGTCGTAACGCCCGAACCAGCCGTTGACATGGATGGAACTGACCTTGGCGGTCATGCCCTCCGCCTCCATCAAGCTCACAATCCGGTCCACGCTGGCCTGGCCGAGCCGCGGGACGTCCTCGCAGAAATCGATGGCGATGTCGGCCTCGCGGTAGAGTTGATCGGAGGCGAGCGCCGTTCCCGGAACCGCTCTGAGGATCGTCTCGCCAATCTTCTCGAGGCGCCGCCGGTTTGCCGCACGCTCCGCATCGTCCGCGAGGAATCGCTTGACCAGGCGGCGGGCGGATCGGTCGTAGCGAAACCAGAAGGCGCCGTTCTCGCCGACCACGCCGTCCACCGGCCAGAATCGCGCGATGTGGTCGCACCAGCCGGCCGGCCGGCCGGTGATCGGCACGACGGTGAGGCCGCCGTCGCGCAGCCGCTCCATCGCCCGATATGCCTCGGCGGTCAGCTGCCCCTCGCTGGTCAGCGTGTCGTCGATATCGGTGAAGACGTAGCGGACGCGCCGCAGCGCGGCATCCGGGCAGCGGGTGAAAGGCAGCATGAGTTCAGTCCGCGGCCGCAACCGTCTTGGCGCGATCAATGCGGATAATGGTCAGCAGCGACACCGCGATAACCGCGCTGACCAGCACGAAGACTAGCCGCGGGTTGCCGCGGTCGATGAGCCAGCCGAAGACCGGCGGCATGATAGCAGCCCCGAGGTCCAGCCCCGAATAGACGAAGCCGTAAATCTTGCCTGATGCCCCGGTCAGCGTCTTCTGGCGCACGATCATATCGCGTGACGGGCCGGTTGCGCCGAGCAGCGCGCCGGTCAGCGCGAGAACCGGGATGATGAGGATCGGCGACAGGCTGCCAAGCGCCAAAGCGAGAAAGATCAGCGTGAACGCGCCAAGACAGAAGCCGACAATCAGCTCCGGCCACCTGTAGCGGTCGACCAGAATGCCGCCGCCGAGAGTGCCCGCCGCGCCCGCCAGCAGAAACGCGGTCAGCGCGTCCTTA
>VGEI01000542.1 GCA_016869415.1 Alphaproteobacteria bacterium | reverse complement strand
CGTTGGCCAGGTCGCTGTTGAGCCGCTGCACCATCGCCCGATGTGAGAAATCGCCGTCCTGGCCGAACGGCAATTCGCGCAGCACGAAATAGCGCAGCGGGTCGAGCCCATACTTGGCGATGAGGGCGTGGGGATCGAGGACGTTACCCAGGGACTTCGACATCTTCTGGCCTTCGGCTGTCCACCAGCCATGGGCGAAGACCCGCTTCTGCGGCTTCAGGCCCGCGGCAGCCAGGAAAGCCGGCCAGTAGACCGCGTGGAAGCGCAGAATGTCCTTGCCGACCATGTGAAGGTCGGCCGGCCAGTAAGCTTTGAATGTCTCAGCGTTCTCATCTGGATAGCCAACGGCTGTAATGTAGTTTGTCAGCGCATCGAGCCAGACATACATGATGTGCTCGGGCGCGTCGGGCACCGGCACACCCCATTTGAACGTGGTGCGCGAGATCGACAGATCCTGGAGGCCGCGTTTGACGAAGGCGATGACCTCGTTGCGCCGCGAGGCGGGACCGATGGCCGAGGGATGGCGCTCGTAATGATCGAGCAGCCAGTCCTGCCAGTCCGACAGGCGGAAGAAATAGCTCGGTTCCTCCACCCATTCGGCCTCAGCGCCCGAAGGTGCGCGCTTCTTGCCGTCAGCGCCGGTCGTCAGCTCGTCCTCGTCGTAGAACGCCTCGTCGCGCACGGCGTACCAGCCCGAGTATTTGCCCAGGTAGATATTGTCGCGGCCCTTCGGCGACTGGCGCGCCGCGATGGCCTTCCAGATGCCCTGGCTGGCGGCGTAGTGGCGCGGCTCCGTCGTGCGGATGAAGTCATCGTTGGAGATGCTCATCACTTGGGCGAGGTCGCGGAAATTCTGCGACACCTTGTCGGTGAAGGCCTTCGGATCCATGCCGGCATCGCGCGCTGACTTCTCGACCTTCTGGCCGTGCTCGTCGGTGCCCGTCAGGAACATGACCCGATGGCCGTCGAGGCGCATGAAGCGCGCCAGCACGTCGCAAGCGATGGTCGTGTACGCATGCCCGATATGGGGCTTGTCGTTCACGTAGTAGATCGGCGTCGTGATGTAGTAGGTCTTGCTCATGCGTCCGGCCGGGAATCAGGGGCGGCCACTATATAGGCCGGGTCACGGGCGCGCGACAGTCTCAGCTTCGCGTCCTGAGTAGATAACGGAGAAAGCTTTTTGTCCCGCTACGCTGCGGCGGCGCGAGCCGCTTCTTCAATGGCCAGGAAGGCGGCGACAATGGCCTGTCGGCGGTCGAGATTGACGCCTTCGGTGGCACTGCCAAGGCGGCGCACGCGCTCGCCGGCATCGAGCCAGGGAAGCGGGCCGTGGGCCACCAGGCGCTGGGCGAGTGGCGCCTCGTCCTGCCAGCCCGGCGGCAGCTCGCCGGTGGCCGCCAGCTTCACCAGCCGACCCGTCCAGTCCGACAGCAGCTCGACGCTGGTGCGGAAGCCGATGGCCGCCTCATCCGCACCACCGTCGCCGGCGCGGCGGGCCATTTTATCGGCAAAGCCATGGACCGCCGGAATGTCGAGCTTGGGCAGGGGCGCGAGCAGCTCGACCAGTTCACTGTAGAGCTCGGCCCCGCCCCTCGCCTCGAGCTCAAGGGCGCGGCCGATCGAACCATCGCCCAGGCGCACCAACGTGGCCCGGTCGGCAGCGGCCAGATCGGGCCGGTAGCGCTGCAGCAGGCCGTCCACGTCGTCATGAGAGAGCGCCGGCAGACTCAGCAGCCGGCAGCGCGAGCGGATGGTCGGCAGCAGGCGGCCGGGCGCGTGGCTGATCAGCAGGATAAGGGCCTTGGCCGGCGGCTCCTCCAGCACCTTGAGCAGCGCATTGGCGGCGTTGGCGTTCATCGCCTCGGCTTCGTCGACGATGGCCACGCGCCAGCCGCCCTCGACCGGAGTCAGGCGCACCTGCTCGTTCACCCGGCGCACATGCGGCACGACGATCTCGTTGGTCGGCCTGCGCGTTTCCGGATGCATCATGCCGCGCTCCAGCGTGAACAGATCGGGATGACCGCCCGCGGCGACACGCCGGAACACCGGGCTGTTGGCGTCGAGCGCCAAGGTGTCCGCGGGCGGCCCGGACGGGCCCCCGAACAGCGCGTTCTGGCCGCTATCGGCCTGGGCGCCCTCGGCCAGCACGAAGCGCGCGAAACGGTAGGCCAGCGTTGCCTTGCCGATACCCCGGGGGCCGGCGATCAGCCAGCCGTGCGGAATGCGACCGGAATGCCAGGCCTGCAGCAGCGTATTCTCAGCGGCACCCTGCCCGATGAGATGCGGGTTGGCGCGCGGTGCGGGGACTTCCGTGATCTCGCTCATCGGCGCAAATCTAGCATCGGTTGACAGAATCCGGGTCT
>VGEI01000541.1 GCA_016869415.1 Alphaproteobacteria bacterium | reverse complement strand
GTCGCCGGCCCGTAGCGCTCGGGGATGTCCGCCCACGGCGAGCCCGTCCTCAGCCGCCAGAAGATGCCATTGAGCACGCGCCGGTCGTCGGCGCGTGGAACCCCGCGCGGCTTGTTCGGCAACAGCGGCTGTAGGATCGACCATTCGAAGTCCGTGATCTCGTAGCGGCGTGCAGGCATCCTCGACCCTCCTCGAGGACCCTTGAATCACCCTTCGCCAACTTTGGGAATCCCATTTATGAGTTCATGACCTAGTCCGCGGCGCGTCCCGCCGAAGGCAGCACATAGTCCTTGAAGCGCTCGCGCAAGGCCACCTTCTGGATCTTGCCGGTTGCCGTATGCGGGATCTCGTCGACGAACGCCACGTCGTCCGGCAGCCACCACTTGGCCAGCCTGCTTGCAAGGAACCGCAGGATTTCCGGCTTGTCGACCTCGACGCCCGGCTTGCGCACGATGACGAGCAGCGGCCGTTCATCCCATTTCGGATGCGCGACACCGATCACCGCCGCCTCCGCCACCGCAGGATGGCCGACCGCCATGTTCTCGACGTCGATCGAGCTGATCCACTCGCCGCCCGATTTGATCACGTCCTTGGCCCGGTCGGTGATCTGCATGTAGCCTTCGTCGTCCAGCGTCGCCACATCGCCGGTGTCGAACCAGCCGTCTTCGTGCAGCACGTTGCCGCCCTCGCCCTTGAAATAGCCGGCGGTGATCCACGGCCCGCGCACCATCAGATGGCCGAACGCCTTGCCGTCGCGCGGCAGCTCCTTGCCGGCATCGTCGACGATGCGCATCTCGACGCCGCAGATGCCTCGGCCCTGCTTGGCCTTGTAGTGCATCTGCTGCTCATAGGGCAGGTCGCGCATCTGCCCCTTGAGGTGGCCGGTGGTGCCGAGCGGACTCATCTCGGTCATGCCCCAGGCGTGGATCACGGTCACGCCATAGTCCTTCTCGAACGCCTCGATCATCGAGGGCGGCGCGGCGGAGCCGCCGATCGCGGTGCGGTTCATGTGCGGCAGCTGCTTGCCCTCGCGCTTGAGATAGTCGAGCAGCATCAGCCACACCGTCGGCACCCCGGCGCTCATGGTCACGCGCTCGCCGTCCAGCAACTCATAGACCGAGGCGCCGTCCAGCTTCGGCCCCGGCAACACCAGCTTGGCGCCGCTCATCGGCGCGGCATAGGCGATGCCCCAGGCATTGGCGTGGAACATCGGCACGACCGGCAGGATGCAGTCGCGCGCCGACAGGCCGAACACGTCGGTCATGCAGGCGGCCATCGAGTGCAGCACGGTCGAGCGATGGCCGTAGAGCACGCCCTTGGGGTTGCCGGTGGTGCCGGAGGTGTAGCAGAGCGAGGAGGCCGTGCGTTCGTCGAATTCCGGCCAGTCGAGCCGGTCGTCCTCGGCGGCCAGCAGGTCCTCGTAGCAGAGCGCCTTGGCCAGCTTGCCGCCCGGCATGTGCGCGCGGTCGGTCAGCAGCACCAGATGCGCGACCGACTTGAGCAGCGGCAGCAGCCCTTCCAGCAGCGGCACGAACGTCAGGTCCACCAGCAGCACCTTGTCCTCGGCGTGATTGGCGATATAGGCGATCTGCTCGGGGAACAGGCGCGGGTTCAGCGTGTGCAGGATGGCGCCCATGCCGGAGACGCCAAAGTACAGTTCGAAATGGCGGTGGGTGTTCCAGGCCAGCGTGCCCACCCGGTCGCCTGGACCAACTCCCAGGCGGTTGAGCGCCTTGGTTGCGCGCTTGGCCCGGGTCCGCGCCGTCTCGTAGGTATAGCGGTGGATCGGCCCCTCGACCGTCCGCGTCACGATCTCGGTTGCCCGGTGATAGGTGGCCGCGTAGTCGATGATGGTGGAAATCAACAGCGGCCGGTTCTGCATCAGGCCCAGCATGGCACCCTCCCGCGGCGACGGCCGCCCCGCAGCCAGGGCGGCCGACCCTATATAGCGGCAAATCTGGCGGAATTGCCGCTAGTCTGGCGGATTTGAAGTTCCTCCGATTCTGGCGGCCGACTCGGGTGAGGAACTGCAAATCCAAAGCCACACGAGATTCCTAGGATTGCTCGTGTCCCTTTGATTCCGAAGTTCGCATAAGGGTGGCCGCATGGACTTGCGAACTTCGCAATCGGGACCCTAGTGGTTCGCTGCCGACGCTTGGCTCCCAAGCGTCGGTTGAAGCGAACCATTAACCCATTGATGCAGTGGATCGACCGCCCAAACGGATGGGTAGCATCCGTTTGAGCCGATCCACTAGCCTGGATTATTCGTGACGCGGGCCGTATCGGTGCGGCGGGTGTAGCATAGCTCACTGATTGCGTTCAGGATTTGGTTGTCTAAGCCGGTCCTTCACGAGAGCAGGGAGGCGCCACGCCCGCCAT
>VGEI01000540.1 GCA_016869415.1 Alphaproteobacteria bacterium | reverse complement strand
ATCGAGGCGAGGGCGCGGGTGATCTGGGTCTGGCTCCAGAAGATCAGACTGAACGGCACGACATTGTTCCCGATCCCCATGACCGCGAGGATGAGCCAAGTCTTCGCGTCGCGCGGCAACGCTTGACCGACAAAGCGGATGTAGATCCCGAGGGCTGCCGCAGCGAGCGCCACCCGTGCCAGCACGAGGGTCAGCGGCGGCACCTCTGGAACTGCGAGCGCGGCGAAAAAAAAGGTTCCGCCCCAGAGAATCGATAGGACGACTAGTATCGCCCATTCGGATGCCCCCATGAGTGGGGCGGGTGGGTTGTCGTGGGAATTCATCATGGGGCCAGAAGAGCCCGGGGGCGGCGGAAATGCCACCCGATACCTGCGCCTATCAGGCGGCCCTGATATTCACCGTCATGCGGCCAATCCCGCCGGCTTCGCACTCCATGACGTCTCCCGGCTTGACCGGCCCCACACCTTCCGGCGTGCCTGTCATGATGATGTCGCCCGGATACAGCGTGTAGTATTCGGAGGCCCAGGCGATCAGCTTGTGCACGTTGTAGTCGAGGAATCGCGTGTTCGACTTCTGGCGTATCTCGCCGTTCACGCTGAGGGCGATGTCCACGTTGTTGGGGTCGGGGATCTCGTCAGCCGTGACCAGCCAGGGACCGAGAACGCCATAGGTATCGATCGACTTGCGAAAGCTTGGAACTTCCGGTCCGCGGACGGTCATGTCGAGACCGATCGCATAACCGGCCACGTAGTCAAGGGCCCGCTCGAGGGGAACGCGGTCGGCTTTCCGGCCGATGACCACCGCAAGCTCCATCTCATGATCGTTGCGCCGGTCGGTGAAGCGCAGGGCAACGCCCTCGCCTGCCCCGACCAACGTCGAATTGGCTTTCAGGAACAGCCCGAACTCGCCGATGCTCTTGAGCTGGCGCCCGTAAGCGATCGCCTGGTCCTTCTTGGACTCCTCGACGTGCTCCTTGTAATTAATCGGTGCGCCGATAATCTTGCTCGGATTGGCCACCGGGCTGAGCAGCTTGACGCCGGCGATGTCGCGGCCGGACGTCCGGGACGCCGCAGCCTCCAGCTGCCCGCGCAGCCGGGGCAGCGCCTCGACCAGTAGATCGTGGTTGGGCAGCGGCCAGCGCTGCGCCGGCAGGGCATCCAGGACCGCCGTCACATCATGAACCAGGGTTCCTTGCACCACACCGAGGCGGTTGTCGTCGTAGCGGCAGATCTTCATCGCAGCCTCGGAAAATTCGGCGCCAATGCGCCGGCGAATGCAGGGTGCATGGCTCGTTCCGGCGGACGATCAGCGGCAGCGCAACGTCCAGACCAGGAATACCTTGCTGCCGTCCTCACGGGCGTCGTGCCGGCGTACCTGATGCCCGTTGGGGCAGGCCCGCTCGGCGGCCTGCAGGTCGAGAATGGGGGAGCCCACGACCCGGCCGCCATCGCGATAGAGCCGCTCCAATCGGGGCTCCTCGGCGCGCACGGAGGTGCCCGGGAAGGGTCCGTTCTCCGTCGTGCCGGCGATAGCACCGCTCGCGGCCACCACAACCATCCCCAACGGCAGAACCGGGACCATGATTTTTTAACCCTCGTTCGGCAAGATGCGATGCCGAATCCGATCATAGCGGCGCGCTGGCGGGCGAGGCAACCCGGCCCTCAAGGCCCTTGCCTGCACCGCCCAGGCTTGCGCTACTCTGGAGCCCTTCATGCCGGACAGTCAAACCGCCCCCAACCCCGACCGCGCCATGCTGATCCTCGCCAATGCGGTGGCCGAAATCGTCGGCTCTGGCAGCCCGGTCTTCCAGCACATCGTCCTGGCTGCCGGTAGCCATGCCCGCAGCGACCACGCCCGGGCCCGGGAGACGTTCGACAACCTGCCGGGAGCCCAGCGGCTCGCGGTCAAGGGAAAGGCCGAGACGACCGCAACCGCGATCCGCCAGCAGATGGTGTTGCGCGGCGTGCTCAAGAACTTGCCGCGCTGGCGGCCGGAACGCTCCGAGTGGGTCTGGCCGATCGGCACGCGGCCGGCCGATCCGTCGAATCGCCGTTAGAGCTGAGTTCGCCGCCGACGACAGCATCGGCCAAAAAAACGAAGGGGCCCGATGGGCCCCTTCAAATCTTCACGTCGCAAACTCTCAGGCGCGTATCAGGCCGACACGTCGACTTCTGAACCACGGCCGGAATCAGCCGGCGGCGGGGGCGGTGCCTCCGGCGGCGGTGCAGCCGCTTCTGGCGGCGCGGCCTCCGGCGGCGGCGCGGGGGCCGGCGCCGAGACGGGCGGTAGGCCTACATCGGAAATGACCAAGGCAATCTTCACAGCGTAGCCTAAGCACAAGCATGGCATACTGAGCCAAGCAAAAGCAAGAGGTAGTGAT
>VGEI01000539.1 GCA_016869415.1 Alphaproteobacteria bacterium | reverse complement strand
GGGAATATGCGCCGCCGCCGAGGCCACTAGCCCGGATTTCTCAAACTATCAGGGTGCATCGGGGCGCGGACTCTGAGAGAAGTGTTGTGCCGCAACGCTTTTCGCTGGTCCAAAGGAGATGCCCCGATGCCGACAGAGTGTATCCCGGATCTGTTTGGTTTTGCACCTGTTGAAGGTCGCCGGGTTGAGGCGGCATTCGATGCCGGTGTGGTGACGAGCGACGCCGGCGCGCTGCTGCTGGGCGCGACGGATCGGGCGATCAAGCTGACGCAGCGGTTTGCCGACTGCTTTCGCGATGCGCGCTGCCCGGAGCTGATCGAGCATGCGGTGTCGACGCTGGTGATGCAGCGGGTGGTCGGGATCGCGCTGGGCTACGAGGACCTGAACGACCACGACCGGCTGCGGCACGATCCGGTGCTGGCGGTGCTGGCCGGGAAGCTCAAGGCGCGGCGGAAGGACTGCGCGCCGGTGGCTGGCAAGTCGACGCTGAACCGGCTGGAGCTGAGCCGGCCGGTGCCGAGCCTGTACCACAAGGTCAGCCATGACGGGGCGGCGATCGAGCGCTTGCTGGTCGAGCTGTTCCTGGAAGCGCATGGCGATGCGCCGGCGCAGATCACGCTCGATCTGGATGCCACCGACGTGCCGCTGCATGGGCGCCAGGAGGGGCGGTTCTTCCACGGCTATTACGACAACTACTGCTATCTGCCGCTGTACGTGTTCTGCGGCCGGCATCTGCTGGCAGCGAAGCTCAGGCGGGCCGACATCGATGCCGCCGCCGGCAGCGTCGAGGAGGTGGAGCGGATCGTGCGGCAGATCCGCGGCCGCTGGCCCAAGGTGCGCATCTTGCTCAGGGCGGATTCCGGCTTCGCCCGCGAGGCGCTGATGGCCTGGTGCGAGCAGCACCGGGTCGACTATCTGTTCGGCTTGGCCCGCAATGCCCGGCTGGTCGCCGAGATCGAGGCCGAGCTGGCGGAGGCCGCCGCCGAGAGCCGCCGCACCGGTGAGCCGGCACGGCGCTTCAAGGACTTCATGTGGACCACGCGCGAGACCTGGAGCCGCCGGCGCCGGGTGGTGGCCAAGGCCGAGCACACCCGCGACGAGGCCAACCCGCGCTTCCTCGTCACCTCGCTCAGCCGCCGGGAATGCCAGGCCCAGGCGCTGTACGAGACGCTCTATTGCGCCCGCGGCGAGATGGAGAACCGGATCAAGGAATGCCAGCTCGACCTGTTCGCCGACCGCACCTCGGCCAACCCGATCGCCGCCAACCAGCTCCGCCTGTGGTTCGCCGCCATGGCCTACGTGCTCATCTGCGCGCTGCGCCGCATCGGCCTGCAGCATACCCAGTTCGCTAAAGCCACCTGCGGCACCATCCGCCTGCGCATGCTCAAGATCGGCGCCCTGGTCACCACCAGCGTCAGGCGCGTCAAGTTCGCCATGGCCTCGAGCTGGCCCTACCAGGCGGAGTTCACACAGGCCTTTCGAGCGCTCGCCGGCGCCGCCGGCTGACCGGCACGAACCAGACAGCGCGCAGCCCTCATCGCCCCACGCGTTGCCAACGACGGCCACGGCACCGCTCGCCTCAGTTCACGGTCGACCGCGCTGCGCAGCACTTCCGCGCGCTACCATCAACCCAATGCCCCCCTCTAAACCGCTCCCATAGAGGTAGTTTGAGAAATCCGGGTTAACCCCATGCCCCGTGGGGCTGTGGCCGATCGGCAACAGGTCGTGTCGCGCGCTGGCGAACTGCACGGCGCGGACCGGCACGATGAACTATAGCGGCGACGGCCTGGCGACTGTCCGCGACGGCCTCAGCCTGCCCGGTCGCGCAGGCCGCGCAGGGCGAGGGCGTAGCCGTCGATGCCGAACCCGGAGACGCCGCCAAGGCTGTTGGCCAGGATCTCGGAGTGCGTGCCCCGCCTGGCGGGATTCGACATGTGCACCTCGATGGTGGGGAAGCCCACCTGGGTCAGGGCCTGGTTGAGCGATCGGTACCCGGTGGTGAAGCCGGCCGGGTTGAACACCGCGCCGGCGATGCCTTCGTCATGCGCGGCATACAGCCGGTCGATGATCGCTCCTTCGGAGTTGGAGGCGAAGATCTCCACCTCGACGCCGAGCTCCTTGGCGAAGCCGCGGGTCGCGTCGTCGTATTGCGGCAGGGTCATCGGACCGAAGGTCTCGAGGCCGGACTTGCCGCGCATCTGCATGCCGGCGCCGTGGATGACGAGGATCTTCTTCATGGTCAGTGCCCGATCGGCGCCTTGCGGCCCACCGCGCGTTCATACGCGGCGCGCACGGTGTCGGAGACCGCCTGGGTATCCTCCTGCAGGTTGCGCGGGGTGATGGCGATGAAGGCGATTTCCCAGTCTGCCGGCACCTCGCGGCCGACCTTCGGCACGAAGG
>VGEI01000538.1 GCA_016869415.1 Alphaproteobacteria bacterium | reverse complement strand
GGACACCTGGGCGCACGCCATCGCCAACCTTGTGCCGGCCGGCGGCACCGTCATCTGCATCGATAATTGGGAGCCGTTCATCGCCGAGACGGATCTACAGCGCGGCGAAGTCATCTACCGCGACATGGACAACTTGGCGCGCAACGGGCTCGCCTACGAGCTATTCAGACATAACATCGGCTGCGGACCAGCCGGCGTGCCAATCGAAACGACCCGGGGGCACACAGTCGATGTGCTAAAGGCGATGCCGGCCGAAAGCGTCGATCTGATCTACATCGACGCCAGCCACTACTACGACGCGGTGAGTGCCGATCTTGCCGCGGCGATACCGCTCGTTCGCCAGGGCGGCATCTTGTGCGGCGACGATCTCAATCTACAGATCGGCGAGGTCAGCGAGGCCGAAGCCCGGCGCAACATCGGCACCGATTTTGTCAACGAGGCTGGCCGCGCACCTTATCATCCCGGCGTGACGCTGGCCGTGCACGAGCAGCTTGGTCTGGTGTCGAAGCATGGCCGCACGTGGTTCATGCGCAAGACCGGCAGCGCGTTTACTGGCTTTGACCCGACGCGCGAAGGGATGATGTACGTGCCGCCCCACTGGCCGGCGAGCTGGCAACGCAAGGCCAGCGAGCTGCTTAAGCCCACCCGTTGAAGCGCGCCTTCACTGCCAGCGGTTCTCGAACACGGTGTTGTCGACCACGGCCCGTATCTCATGCTCCCGGCCCGGCGCAAAATATATCTCTGGATCGCCGGGCTTCTGGCGCACTCGCTTTCCAGCAGCGTCAGAAATCTCGATCTCGCCGGCGACCGATACCGCGGGCAGAAGGGCGTGCGGCAGACAAGGCTGGTGGTGCAGGAGGTCTTCGTGCCGCAGCACGGGCCGCACGATCTCAGGCACTCGTTCGCGAGCTGGTTCTACGCCCTGACCCGCGACCTGGTCCTGCTGGCCGACGAAGGTGGCTGGGCGGGGACCAAGATCGTCGAGCGCTACACCCACCTGATGCCGTCGGAGCTGGTGCCGACGATCGCGACGGTGTGGGGAGCGTCGCACCCGAGAATCGGGGCGCTGCCGACCGAGAAGCTGGCGCCGGCCGGCGAAGCGAGGACGGCGTGAAGGTCGTCGACCGGAAGGGCAACATCCTCGGTGACTGGCAGGGCACCGTGTTGGTGGGTCGCGCCGTGGCGGTGGGAAGCCTGCGGCTTGGACGTCGTCGCCTGCTGACCCTGCCTCTCGTGTATATTGAGGAGGGCGGGCGCATGGTGCGGGCCATCCAGGCCCGCAACCTTAAGCAGGCGCAGGAGATTCCGCGCTTCAGGCCTGCCGCACAGAAGGAGCGCACGGCATGATCCCCGTCGCCACCCTGGCCGTCCAGTTCCAGGCGATGAACCCGCCGAAGCCCATTGGCATCGGCGTGATGGTCGATGGCAAGCCCATCGCCATGGTGGAGATCGAGAACGCCCGGGCGGCGGCGCTCAAGGTCGACCTGATGGCCGCGGCACGCGCCACCGATGAGAGCTCGGCGATCACGCTCAAGGACGTGCTGGATCCGCAATGGGAGAAGGCCGGCAGGGTCCACGATTGGCGCAACTACGTCAGCGAGGAACTGCAGCGGCTTTGGCCGGGGCTCGACCCCGAGTTGCGCCTAGTGCTGGCTCGCAGCGCAGACGAGCCGGCCGGCCGGGAGGACTGGGACTGATGATCACCCGCCGCTCTTTCCTCGCCGGCCTGCTGGCCACCACCGCGCTGCTGCCCGTCGCCAGGGCCTTCGTTCCGCCCGCCGGCGCCGCGGCGGGCATGATCCCCTTCACCTTCAACACCGACACGATCTACTTCATCCAGGCGCCGCCCAAGGGCAGCCGCATCACCCTCATGCGGGCTGTCGGCGACCCAATCACCGGAACGCGGGTCGAGGTCGCCAGGTGACCTTCGACCACCGGAACGCCCGGCGAACGCCCCGCCGCTGACTGCACGCCCTGTGCACGCGGGCCGTCGATTCGTTCACGGCCGGTTCTGGTCAAACGGGGCAAAATCAAAAGGTCGCCAATCCCGCCCTTAAACCAAGAACCGCAATAAATCCAAGGCTTAGAGTGGTGCCGCCGAAGTGAATCGAACACTCGACCCCGTCCTTACCAAGGACGTGCTCTACCACTGAGCTACGGCGGCGTACCGGAAAGCGGCGCGGAAAATGCCATAGGCCTCCCGCGGGCGCAACCGCAGCCGCGGGGCCGTGCTGTCTTTCGGACCGTTCCACCACCCGCTGTTCGGCGCTAGGCTGCCCGCCAGCACGAAGGAAGTACGCTCATGCACGCACCCAAGCCCGCCGGCGCCCCGGCGTCCGCTGCGGGCTCCCCCGCCAAGCGCCTGACCGCGGAGGACTATCTAGCGGCGCTGCATGCGCAGGGTA
>VGEI01000537.1 GCA_016869415.1 Alphaproteobacteria bacterium | reverse complement strand
TTCGCGATTGATGTTGTAACCGTCAGGCTCGACGCCCACGGTGACGACCTCCGCGCCGAGCTCCCAGAGGACCGCCGGCGCCATCCGGTAGGCAGCCCCATTGGCACAGTCGATGACGATCTTCATGCCGTCGAGCCGCAGGCCGCGCGGAAAAGTCGCCTTGACGAACTCGATGTAGCGGCCCTCGGCATCGTCGAGGCGGCGGGCACGGCCGAGTTTGTCGGCCGGTGCGCCAGGCTCACTGGTGTCAAGGTTGCGCTCGATCTCCGCCTCGATCTCGTCGGAGAGCTTGTAGCCGTCCGGGCCGAAGAATTTCACGCCGTTGTCGATGTAGGGATTGTGCGAGGCGGAGATGACGACACCGAGGTCGGCGCGCAGCGTGCGCGTCAACATGGCAATCGCCGGCGTCGGCATCGGGCCGGTGAGAATCACGTCCATACCGACGGAGATGAATCCGGCAACCAATGCCGGCTCGATGAGGTAACCGGAGAGCCGCGTGTCCTTGCCGATGATCACCCGGTGCCGATGTGCGCCGCGCGTGAAATGACGTCCAGCCGCCGCCGCGACCCTGGTCATGGTCTCGGCGGTCATCGGCCAGACATTGGCCTCGCCCCGGATGCCGTCAGTGCCGAACAGCTTGCGCAAAACCGAACCCTCTCTGGCCGTTGCGGGCGGCTTATAGCAGAATCAGGCGGCGGCGGAACAAGACATTCCGAGAGCCGGCAGCGGACCGGCTGGAGGACTCAACTCTCTATCCAGGTTGTTGTTTTAGTTAGAAGATATGGCTTCAGCGCGCAGAGCGGCGATCGCTTCAGGCGACACCCAAGGTCTTGAGGATCGGCAGCCGGGCCTCGGCGAACTGCGTGGCGTACTGGGTGAGCTCTGCGATGTTGCCGGCGGCGTCAGGGAGGGGAGCCCCGCTCTTCACCAGGCGATGGCCCTGGGCCGAGAGAATCTGCCAGACGAACTCCGCCTGCTCGGCCGGTGTCTTGCGGCCCTGCTGCAAGCCCAGCAGGAAGAGCTGGGCGAAGCGGTCCACGACAATCCCGCCACCCGTCAGTGGCGAGGCCAGGGTCGAAATCTCCGAGCCGCTCCGGGCACGCTGGCAGATGTATGTGTTCAGGGCCGCGCAGCGCTCTCGGATCTGCTTGGTCACAGCCTGTGTCGGGTGGGCGTGGCCCACGCCGCACAGGATCAGCAGCGCGGCCACGATCTGGTCGAATGGCACACCGGCCATCTTCTTGTGATCGGCGATCTCACCCAGCGTCTTGGGTGCGTAGGAACCCTGGCCCATCACCTCGAGCAGCGGACGATAGAGCTGCTCGGAGACCGCGACCTCGCCCATAGAACCGGCCACCTTCATGGCGACGTCCTCGGGCCTTGTCATCAGCACGAAGGGCTGCGCCCGCAGCCCCTCGATGCGCTCGAGTGGCGACAGGGCGCGCGCACCCTTGATGAAGATGTCGCGGCGGAACTGGTGATTGATCAGGTAGTCGCGAGTCGACTCCCGGAGGATCGGGTTGGTAATCCCGGCCAGCAACTGCTGCCACTGACCCGTCAGGTTGATCGCGTCCACATGGTCCGTGAGCTGCGCCGAGGCTACGAAACTCAGCTTCGCCCCGTCGAGTTGGCGTGCCACCTCGGAGAAGGGCATCACGTCCCAGTCCCGGTTGAAGTATTGGTGCGCCAGATAGTGGCGCCCCTGGCCGGAGATCGCCTTCAGGCGCTCCACCGCCGCAGAGTTGACGCGAAAATGAAAAGCGCCAGAGTCCACGACCTTCTGGGTGAAGGCGATGGCATTGTCGATCTTGCCGATGATGCCGGTGTCGGCAGAGCCCGCCACCTCCACATGCAGCGCCATCAGGTGCCGCAAGGGCATGGCCACCGTCCAGCCGGGCAGGCAGTTGTAGCTCATGTAGACGATGCCGCCAGGACGCAGGCGCCGGCGCATGATATCAACGACCCAGCGGCGATTCTCCGCGGAGATCCAGCTCCACGTACCGTGCAGCGCGATGACGTCGAATTCCGGCAGGTCGGTGCGTGCGGCAAAGTCGGCGAAGGAATCGTCGGTCAGCACCGCACCCGACTTCGACGCCTGGGCCAGTGACTGTGCGTGGGCCGCCTGGGCCGGAATGAAGTCGTTCCCCCAGAATTCGCCCGCCACGGCAGCCGCATGGACGTTGATCGAAACGCCCTGCCCGTAGCCGAGTTCGAGGTAGTTCAAGGGGCGCGCCGGCGGCGGCGCGACGCCGGCATTGAGGCAGGCCAGCCGCATGAGAACCGGGTTCAACTCCCGGTAATACCCGTAGGTGTAGCCGATCTCTGATACCAAGGCTGGGTAATTAACACCGATGGGCCCAGTCGCGGAGGCCGATGGCCATGCTGCGCCAGGGCTGGGCGAGCAAGCTGTTCCAGGCGT
>VGEI01000536.1 GCA_016869415.1 Alphaproteobacteria bacterium | reverse complement strand
CCATTCTTCCGGCCGTCTGGCGCGTGGGCGCGTCGAAGGCGTTGCCGGACCCGCTATCGTACATCCGTGTCGCCGCCTCGATGATCGGCCGGTAGCTGGTGCAGCGGCAGAGGTTGCCCGCGAGGGCCTGCAGTATGTCCTCACGCGATGGGCTCGGATTGGTATGGCGCAACGCGAACAGCGACATGACGAACCCCGGCGTGCAGTAGCCGCACTGCGAGGCGTGACAGTCGACCATCGCCTGCTGGGCCGGATCCAGAGCGTCGTCCGCACCCTTCAACCCTTCTACGGTGATCAGCTGCTTGCCGTCGAGGGTGGGTAGGAAGCGGATACAGGAATTGACCGCCTTGTAGGTCAATGCGCCTTGGTCGTCGGGCTCGGCGACGACGACCGTGCAGGCGCCACAATCGCCCTCGGCACAGCCTTCTTTCGTACCGCACAGCCGCTCCCTGCCGCGCAAATACTCAAGCACCGTCGTCGTGGGGTCGAGACCCTCGACTACACGGGCCTCGCCGTTGAGAAGAAAGCGGATCGCGTCTGTCATGCCTCAATGCCGTTCCGCAGAGTTCGGGCCAATTCTGTTCGACTATGAGGGCCTGTGTCGATGGGGGCAAGCCGGACAATTGCGATGCGCGCCTCCGCCCTCCGGGATCGATGGAGGCCGGCCGGCTTGAGCGGCATTGTCGCGAGTGTTAAAGCTCCGCCGTGACGGCCACGCGAAGACGGCGGCCTGGAGTTGGGGAGCTCATGACCTGGTCGATCGTGGCGCGCGACGCCAGCGGAGCGTTCGGTGTTGCAGTGGCTACACGCTTCTTCGCCGTTGGTGCCCTCTGCCCGCACGCCCGCAGCGGTGTCGGCGCGCTGGCCACCCAGGCGCTGATCAACCCGCTCTACGCGCGAGGCCTGGATCTGCTGGCCGAGGATGTGCCCCCGGCCGAAGTCATCAATGCGTTGACCAAGCCGGACAAGGGCCGCGAGCAGCGCCAGCTTCACATGATCGACGCACGCGGCCGGATCGCGGCCCATACCGGCTCGGATTGCATCGACTGGTGCGGCCATCTGGTACGCGAAAATTTCTCGGTGGCCGGGAACATGCTGGCCGGGCCCAGGGTGATCGAGGATACGGCGGAGGCCTACGGGAAGGGCGGCGCCCTGTCCTTCGCCGAGCGCCTGATCGGCGCGCTGGAGGCGGGCGAGGCGGCAGGCGGCGATAAGCGCGGCAAGCAGTCGGCTGCACTGCTCATCTACACGACCGAGGACTATCCGGCATTGGATTTGCGTATAGACGATCACGAGGATCCTCTGAAGGAGCTGCGGCGGCTCCATGAGAAGAGCCTGGAACGCTACCAGCCCTTCGTATCCTGCATGGCCAGCCGCGCCCGCCCTTCCGGCGTCTTCGATCGCGCGGTGATCGAAGCCGAGGTCGCGAACTTTCAGGCGGCGCGAAGTCGGCGATGAGCCTGCTCGACGTCCGCGACCTTAGAACCCACTTTGCTGTCGACGGCGGAGAGTTTCCGGCGGTCGACGGGGTCAGCCTCACCCTTGAGCCGGGACGCACGCTCGGCATTGTCGGGGAATCGGGCTGCGGCAAGAGCGTCACCGCACTCTCCATCATGGGGCTGGTGCCGCAGCCGCCGGGCCGTCATGCCGGCGGCCAGATCATCTTCGAGGGGCTCGATCTCCTGACGCTGTCACCGGCCGAGATGCGGGAGCTGCGCGGCAACCGCATCTCGATGATCTTCCAGGAGCCGATGACCTCGCTCAATCCGGTGTTCACGGTCGGCGATCAGATCGTCGAAGGCATCCTGCGTCATCGCAAGATTACGCCTGAGCAGGCCAGGGACCGGGCCATCGATATGCTGCGCCGCGTGCGCATCCCCTCGCCCGAGCAGCGGTTCGACGACTATCCCCATCGGCTGTCGGGCGGCATGCGCCAGCGCGCCATGATCGCCATGGCGCTGGCCTGCGAGCCCAAGCTGCTGATCGCCGACGAGCCGACCACGGCGCTCGATGTCACCATCCAGGCGCAGATCCTGGAGCTCATGCGCACGCTGCGCGACGAGACAGGGACGGCGATCATCCTGATCACGCACGACCTCGGGGTCATCGCGGAGCTCGCCCATGACGTCGTCGTGATGTATTCGGGGCGGATCGTCGAGCGAACGACCGTCAGTCGCCTCTTCGCCGAGCCGCAGCATCCCTACACGGTCGGTTTGCTGGGCTCGATTCCCAAACTGCATCTTGAGCAGGACCGGCTTCCCGCCATCGAGGGACAGGTGCCGAGCGCACTCTCGCCCGTCAGCGGTTGCGCCTTCCATCCGCGCTGCCCGTTTGCCATCGATCGCTGTCGTCACGAGGTGCCGCCGCTCGCCTCTGTCGCGGCGGATCATGAGGCCGCCTGCTGGCGCGCTCCGCTCGACGCCA
>VGEI01000535.1 GCA_016869415.1 Alphaproteobacteria bacterium | reverse complement strand
CGAGACCGAGCAATTCCACGACAAGCCGCATCTCGTATCAGAGGCGGCCGAGTAAGCGCATCCCTCACGCGTTTGCTCACCTTCAGGCCGGCCAGGCGAGAGCCTGGCCGGCATTTTCTTTGCTGGTTCGCCGCTGTTTCATTGTCGGTCTCCTTGACGATTCGGCACGTAGCCCGCATTGGGCTAGCCGGCTGCTCCGAGCAACCGTCAATGCTTAACGGCTTTCTCTTAATCGACCATTACCTCAAATTGCGGGCAGTGCTCTCGCGCACAGAAACAGTTTTATAAACAATCACTTAAAGAATAAATTTCGACAGATCGGCGTTGCGCGCCAGATCCCCGACCTTATCGCGGACATAGGCGGCGTCGATGGCCAATGTAGTCCCGCCGCGGTCGGAAGCGGCAAAGCTGATCTCCTCGAGCAGCCGCTCGAGGATGGTGTGCAGGCGCCGCGCCCCGATATTCTCGACCCCTCGGTTGACCTCGGCGGCCAGGGTGGCGATTTCGCGCACCGCGTCCTCGCTGAAATCCAGGGTCACGTCCTCGGTCTTGAGCAGGGCCTTGTACTGCTTGATCAGGCTGTTTTCCGGCTCGGTCAGGATGCGCACGAAATCGTCGCCGTCGAGTGCCTTGAGCTCGACGCGAATCGGCAGGCGGCCCTGTAGCTCGGGCAGCAGGTCGGCGGGCTTGGCCAGATGGAAGGCGCCCGAGGCGATGAACAGGATGTGGTCGGTTTTCACCGCCCCGTGTTTGGTGGCCACGGTCGTGCCTTCGATCAGCGGCAGCAGATCGCGCTGCACGCCCTCTCGGCTGACGTCTCCGCCGACATAGCCGCGCTCCGAGGAACGCGCGCAGATCTTGTCGATCTCGTCGATGAACACGATGCCGTTCTGCTCCACGGCCTGCCGCGCCTCACCGACCACTTTGTCGTTGTCGAGCAGCTTGTCGCTCTCCTCGGCCATCAGCACCTGGTAACTCTCTGCCACCGTCATCTTGCGCGGCTTGGCGCGGCCGCCGAAGGCCTTGCCCAGCATCTCGTTGAGATTGATCATCCCCATCTGGGCACCCGGCATGCCGGGGATATCCATCGTCGGCAGCTGCAGGCTCGCGGAATCCTGAATCTGAACTTCGATCTCGCGCTCGTCGAGCGTACCCTCGCGCAGCAGCTTGCGGAATTTCTGGCGCGTCTCCACGGTGGCATTCTGGCCGACCAGCGCGTCGAGCACCCGCTCCTCGGCCGCCAACTCGGCCTTGGCGGCGACCTCCTTGCGCCGGCGCTCGCGGGTCATGACGATGGCCGCCTCCAGCAGGTCGCGCACGATCTGCTCGACGTCGCGGCCGACATAGCCGACCTCGGTGAACTTGGTCGCCTCGACCTTGAGGAACGGGGCGCCCGCCAACTTCGCCAGGCGGCGCGCGATCTCGGTCTTGCCGCAGCCCGTCGGGCCGATCATCAGGATGTTCTTGGGCAAGACCTCCTCGCGCAGATCGTCGGGCAGCTGCAAACGGCGCCAGCGGTTGCGCAGCGCCACGGCCACGGCGCGCTTGGCGGCAGCCTGGCCAACAATGAAGCGATCCAGTTCGGAGACGATCTCGCGCGGGCTGAAGGATTTCAGCTCGGGCGACGGGGCGCGCGGGCTCATAGCGATTCGACGGTGATCTTGTCGTTGGTGTAGACGCAGATATCGGCGGCGACCTTCATCGCCCGCTCGGCGATCTCACGCGCACTCAGGTCGGTCTTGACGCCGACCAGGGCACGCGCTGCAGCCAGGGCATAGGAACCGCCCGAGCCGATGCCGATCAGCCCGTCCTCAGGCTCGAGCACGTCACCGTTGCCGCTCAGCACCAGCGATACCTGCTTGTCGGCCACGGCCATCATCGCCTCGAGCCGGCGCAAATAGCGGTCGGTGCGCCAGTCCTTGGCCAGCTCGACGCAGGCGCGCAGCAGCTGGTCGGGATGCTTCTCCAGCTTGGCTTCGAGCCGCTCGAACAGGGTGAAGGCGTCAGCGGTGGCGCCGGCGAAGCCGGCGATCACGCTGCCGCCGCCGAGGCGCCGCACTTTGCGGGCGTTGGACTTGATGACGGTCTGGCCGAAACTGACCTGACCGTCGCCGGCGATGACCACATCACCGCCTTTGCGGACGGCGAGGATGGTGGTGCCGTGCCAGGACGGCGGGGAGGGGGTCTCACTCATGGGAAGGCTTAACATTTAGGGGGCGGCGCGGCCGCGATCAAGGTAGCCTTCTCACCGGCGCTCGATTCGATGCCGGCGCCGATTTTATGGGGGACAGTCATGCAGCTCTATATTCCAGCTCTTGCCCCGCATTACGAGAAGGTGCAGGGCTACGCCTACCCGCTCATCCGCATCATCACCGGTCTGTGCTTGATCCCGCACGGGGCGCAGAAGCTCTTCGAGTGGTTCGGCGGCAACCGAGCCGCGACCGCG
>VGEI01000534.1 GCA_016869415.1 Alphaproteobacteria bacterium | reverse complement strand
GATTAGTGGTTGCTGGGTAGGCCCAGGGCAGAAGATCATTGAGGCGGCTTTGGGGATGGTGATTGACGATGCGCGCGATGACGTCGGCCAGGTAGGCGCGCGGCTCTACGCCGATGAGCTTGCAAGTCTCGACGAGCGAGGCGATGACCGCCCAGTGTTCAGCACCGCGATCCGAGCCGGCGAACAGGGCATTCTTGCGCGTCAGCGCGAGTGGGCGGATGGTGCGTTCGACCGCGTTGCTGTCGATCTCGATGCGGCCGTCCTCGAGGAACAGGCACAGGCCAGCCCAGCGCGAGAGTGCATAGCGGATTGCCTCGGCGAGCTTACCCTTCTGGCTGATGAGCTGGAGCTTCGTGCGCAACCAGGGTTCCAGCGCCTCGATCAAGGGCCGGCTGCGTTCCTGGCGAACCGTGCGACGCTCTGCGGCGGTTCGGCCCCGGATCTCGTCTTCGATCCGGTAGAGAGGGGCAATGCGCAGCAGCGCCTCGGCGGCAATCGGTGCCGGACCTGGCTGAGCCAGTTCGTAGAAGTATCGGCGCACGTGGCTCCAGCAGAAGGCGAGTTGCACGTCGCCGTGCTTGGCCAGCACCGTGTAGCCGCTGTAGCCGTCCACCTGCAGGACGCCTTTGAAGCCGGCCAGATGTGCGATCAGCCGTTCGGCCTTGCGGTCGGGCCCGTAGACATAGGCCACGCCGGGCGGATCGCTGCCGCCCCAGGGCCGGTCGTCTCTGGCGTAGGCGAAGAGCTGGCCGGTCTTGGTGCGCCCGCGCCCTGGATCGAGCACCGGCGCGGTGGTCTCGTCGGCGAACAGCTTCGATGAGGCCTTCAGGTTGTCGAGCATCCGTTCATGCACCGGCCGCAGCAAGAAGGCCGCACGCCCCACCCAATCGGTCAAAGTCGAGCGATCCAGGCTCACTCCCTGGCGCGCATAAATCTGAGCCTGCCGGTACAGGGGAAGATGATCGGCGAACTTGGAGACCAGCACCTGGGCGACGGTGGCCTCGGTGGGAATGCCGCCTTCAATCAATCGCGCCGGTGCGGGCGCCTGCACGATAACATCGGTGCAAGCCCGGCAGGCGTACTTCGGCCGGCGTACGACCAGGACCCGGAACTGTGCTGGCACGATGTCCAGGCGTTCCGATACATCCTCTCCGATCCGGTGCAAGGCGCCGGAGCAGCACGGGCAGATGGTGCTCGTCACGTCGATCACCGTCTCGATCCGCGGCAGGTGCGCCGGTAGCGCGCCGCGGTTCGCCCGCCGCATGGCCGCACGCACCTTGCGCTCCGCCGGCGTCTTCTGTTCGGACGCAGCTTGATCCGCGGCGCTAACCTGCTCGGCTTCCTCAAGCGCAAGCTGGAGCTGATCTTCAGGCAGGGTCTCGGCACGGCGGCCGAAGCGATGACGCTGGAACTCTCTGATGATCTGACGCAGCCGCTCGCTCTCGGTCCGCTCCGCGATCAGCATAGCCTTCAGCAGGCCAGGATCATCGGGAAGAACATCAGCGGGCGTGGTCATGAAGCAAAGTGAATCACAACCGCCCGCAACTTGCGACGGTTTTGATCGCGCTTGGCGCGTCTTTCGGTCAGCTCACCGCCATAGGGGCGATCGTCCGCTGCGGCTCATGCACGCGCCGCCAGTCGAGACCCTCAAGCAAGGCCTGCAGCTCCGCCGCGCTCAACCGCATGATCGCGTCCTCGACCTTCGGCCAACGGAACTTGCCATCTTCCAGCCGCTTGGCGACGAGCACGAGGCCGGTGCCGTCCCAGAAGATCAGCTTCACGCGATCCGCACGCTTTGCCCGGAAGACATACACCACCCCGCAGAACGGATCGGCATGCATCGCCTCGCGCACCACCGCGGCCAAGCCTTCAGCCCCTTTGCGGAAGTCGACCGGCTGCGTCGCGACCATAACCCGGACATTCCCGGCCGGTCCGATCACGGCGCCCCCTTCAACGTACGGATCACCGCTGCGATGGTCCTTGGCCTTGCCCCATCGCCAATCCGCACCGTCACGCCAGCGATCTCCAGTTCAATCGCCGCCGCACCGGGAGAACTCCCCCGGCCGCGTCGCTGGCCCGGTTCCGGCTCCAATACAGCCGGCACGAACTTGGGCGCCACGTCCGCGACCGCCGCGCCCGCAATCCGTGCCGCGCGCCGCCAGCCGAACAATTGCTGCGGCGACAGCCCGTGATGCCGCGCAATCACCGACACCACCGCGCCGGGCTCCAGCGTCGCGGCCACAATCCGCGCCTTCTCCTCGCCCGTCCACCGCCGCCGTCCTCCGGCACCGGTGATCACTTCGATCCGACGAAGCTCCCGCTTAGGCTCAAGCGTATGGTCAAATCTAGACACGTGCCGATCCCAGTCCTCAAATTGGAACCAGCACCCTCGCAGATCACGCCCCTATGCGAAATGTGGCCCCAGAAAAGCGCTTACACTACAACCAGGC
>VGEI01000533.1 GCA_016869415.1 Alphaproteobacteria bacterium | reverse complement strand
TCCGGCAATTTCTCTACGAACTCATGCCAGGTCTTCACCCGCTCCTTGACCTTGAGGTAGGGGCGGTCGTGGCGCTCGTATTCCAGGAAACCGGTCGGCTTACCCATCGTCAGTGAACTCTGAAAGAAGAAGGAGAGGCGCGGGACAGGGTCAGGCGCGTATTTTCGCGCGACCCGCGGCCTGTTTTTTGGCCGGCGGCCGGTGAGCTTCTACTTGCTCAGCCGCCGCGAGCGCCTTGCGATAGTCGATCGGCATGACCTTGACGAACTGGGGCAGGTACTCGTCCCAGCGGGCCAGGATGTCGCGTGCCCGCACGCTGTTGGTGTAGTGCAGGTGCCGTTCGATCAGCCGACGCAGGCGCCACGCATCGTGGCGCAGCATGTCGGCCATCAGGTTGTCTTCGTCCATGCCGGGCGCGATGCGCTCGGCCTTGACCGGCTCGAAATCCACCATGGCCCGGTTGCACAGCCGGTCAAAGCGGCCGGCCTCGTCGAGCACGTAGGCGACGCCACCGCTCATGCCGGCGGCGAAGTTTCGGCCGGTCTTGCCGAGCACGACCACGACACCGCCCGTCATGTATTCGCAGCCGTGGTCGCCCACGCCTTCGACGACGGCGATGGCGCCGGAGTTACGCACGGCAAAGCGCTCACCCGCCACTCCGGCGAAGTAGCATTCGCCGGTGATGGCGCCGTAGAGCACCGTGTTGCCGATCAGAATGTTGTCGGTGGCGTCGCGCTTGCTCTTCGGCGAGGCGAACACCGCGAGGCGGCCGCCCGACAATCCCTTGCCGACATAGTCGTTGGCGTCGCCGACCAGCTCAAGCGAGACGCCGCGGGCCAGGAAAGCACCGAAGCTCTGGCCGGCCGTGCCCGTGAAGCGCACCGAAATCGTGTCGGGCGGCAGCCCGGCATGGCCGTAGCGCCGCGCGACCTCACCCGAGAGCATGGTGCCGACGGTGCGGTTGATGTTGCGCACCGGCATCTCGATGCGCACCGGCTTGCCCTCGTCGAGAGCAGGGCGCGCCGCGGCGATCAGCTTATGATCGAGAGCCTTGTCGAGGCCGTGGTCCTGACGCTCGTTGTTGTGGATGGCGACCTCGGGGCCGACCTCGGGCCGGTGGAGCAGCTTCGACAGATCGAGGCCGTGCGCCTTCCAGTGCGCTTCGGCGCGCCTGGTGTCGAGCCGGTCGACGCGGCCAGTCATCTCGCGGAGCGTGCGGAAGCCGAGCTTGGCCATCAGCTCGCGTACCTCCTCGGCGACCATGAAGAAGAAGTTGATCACGTGCTCAGGCTGGCCGGTGAAGCGCGCGCGCAACACGGGGTCCTGGGTCGCTACGCCAACCGGGCAGGTGTTGAGGTGGCACTTGCGCATCATGATGCAGCCCAGCGCGATCAGCGGCGCAGTAGCGAAGCCGAACTCGTCGGCGCCGAGCAGTGCACCGACCACGACGTCGCGGCCGGTGCGCAGGCCTCCGTCGACCTGCACGGCGATGCGGCCGCGCAGCTTGTTGAGCACCAGCGTTTGCTGGGTCTCGGCCAGGCCGATCTCCCACGGGCTGCCGGCATGGGTGAGGGAGGTGAGCGGCGAAGCGCCTGTCCCCCCTTCGTAGCCCGAGATGGTGACGTGGTCCGCCTTGCACTTCGACACGCCGGCCGCAACGGTGCCGACGCCGACCTCGGAGACCAGCTTGACGCTGACCCGCGCCTTCGGGTTGGCGTTCTTGAGGTCGTGGATGAGCTGCTTGAGATCCTCGATCGAGTAGATGTCGTGGTGCGGCGGCGGCGAGATCAGGCCGACGCCGGCCGTCGAATGGCGCACGCGCGCGATGTTGGCGTCGACCTTGTGGCCGGGCAGCTGGCCGCCCTCGCCGGGCTTGGCACCCTGGGCCATCTTGATCTGCAGTTCGTCGGCGTTGACCAGGTACTCCGTCGTCACGCCGAAGCGCCCGGAGGCCACCTGCTTGATCGCCGAGCGCATGGAATCGCCGTTGGGTAGCGGCTTGAAGCGGTCCGGCTCTTCGCCGCCCTCGCCAGTATTCGACTTGCCGCCGATCCGGTTCATGGCAATGGCGAGCGTGGTGTGCGCCTCGCGGCTGATCGAGCCGAAGGACATGGCGCCGGTGGCGAAGCGCTTGACGATCTCCTTGGCCGGCTCGACCTCTTCGAGCGGCACGGGCGTCTCTGCGAACTTGAAGCCGAAGAGGCCGCGCAGCAGCATCATGCGCTCGGTCTGGCCGTTCACCAGTGCGGCGTAGGCCTTGTACTTCTCCTTCGCATCGCCGCGCACGGCGTGCTGCAGGTTGGCAATGACGTCGGGCGTCCACATGTGCTCTTCGCCGCGCAGGCGCAGGCCGTATTCGCCGCCGACATCGAGCAACGCGCGATAGACCGGCGAATCGCCGAAGGCCAGCGCGTGGCGCTGCAGCGTCTCGGCAGCGATCTCGGTAAGGCCCGCCCCCTCGA
>VGEI01000532.1 GCA_016869415.1 Alphaproteobacteria bacterium | reverse complement strand
TGGCCCTTGGGCGGGCGCTCGAGGTTGAAGACCGCCTTGGGGAAGTCGAGGGTCTTCTGGATCTCCCAGATCTTCTCATGCTCGTTTGGCGCAAGGATCTGCGCCGGGTTGCCGATGGCCACCCAGCCGATGGGCACCGTCGCATTGTCGGGCAGGTTAGTGTGCAGATGCACGGTGCCGTTGATTCGAACCTCAGCGCCGCGGCCGATGCGCGCATGGTTGAAGATCGTCGAACCCGTCGCGAGGAAGACGCAGTCCTCGATAGTACAGCCGGTGAGATAGGCGCGTGGCCCGACCAGCACGTTGTCGCCGATCTTGGTGTGCGCCCGCTCGGTGGCCAGCACGACCGCGTTCTCCATGAAGATGCGGTCGCGCCCCAGGACGATAGCACCATCCTCGGCAGAAAGGACCGCGCCGAAGCCGATAGCGCAGCCCGCCCCGACCTGCACATCGCCCGCCAGCACGGCGGTGGGCGCCACATTGGCGCTGGGATCGACGACCGGGGTCTTGCTGCGATGACGGAAGCGCATAGCTACCTCACAATGGCGGGCGGTACCCCTCTGTCATACGACCGTCACCGGTCGCGGGCTAGACTTCTTTCTTGCAGCGCACGCCTGATACGACGCCCATTCGCTCGCCGGCAAGGCTGCGCCGCCATCAGGGTCTATCCTGAGCCGCCAACCCGGTTAGGGCGTCGCCCCTGAGGCGCTGCACCGTCCAGTCGCTCATCGATTGGGCGCCTAACGCCTTGTAGAACTCGAGCGCCGGCTCGCTCCAGTCGAGTACCCACCATTCCAGCCGACCGCAGCGCCGCTCCACGGCGATGGCCGCCAGACGAGCGAACAGGCGCTTGCCGATCCCCTGCCCCCGCCATTTCGGCGTGACGTAGAGATCCTCGAGATAGAGACCGGGGCGGGCAAGGAAGGTCGAGTAGTTGTGGAAGAAGAGCGCGAAGCCAGCCGGCTCACTGCCGACCCGGGCAATCAGCACCTCGGCGTAACGCCGCTCGCCGAACAAGGTCTCGCGCAGATCGTCGTCGGTGCAAACGGCCTCGTGCGCCAGGCGTTCGTAATCGGCGAGCTTGCGGATGAACTGCCGGATCAGCGGGACGTCGTCGACCGTCGCCGGCTCGATGCGCAGATCGGGCGGCGCCGTCGTCAGGCCGCCGCCTTCTGGGCCAGGGTGCTCTTGATCGCCGCCAGGGCCGCGTCGGCCTTGGCCGCATCCGGGCCGCCGCCCTGGGCCATGTCCGGCCGGCCGCCGCCGCCCTTGCCGCCCAGCTCGGCCACGCCCACCCGCACGAGGTCGACGGCGCTCACCTTGCCGGTCAGGTCGTCGGTGACACCCACGACCACGCTGGCCTTCCCGTCTTCCACCGCCACCACGGCGACGATGCCCGAACCGACCTTTTTCTTGAGGTCGTCGACCAGCGGTTTGAGCTCGCGCGCCGGCACGCCCTCGACCTTGCGCCCGGCGAATTTCAGGCCGGCTACGTCTTCCGCGACCGGGCCGCTGGACGCCCCGCCACCGCCGGTGGCCAGCGCGCGTCGCGCGTCAGACAGCTCGCGCTCGAGCTTGCGGCGCTCCTCGACCAGCGACTGCACACGCGCCGGCAAATCGGCGGGGGCCGCCTTGATCACTCCGGCCGCCTGCTGCAGCAGCTCGTCCTGGTGGTTGAGATAGGCGAGCGCGCCCCTGCCCGTCAGCGCCTCGATACGCCGCACTCCGGCGGCCAGCGCCCCTTCGGAGACGATCTTGAACAGGCCGATATCGCCCGTGCGACGGACATGGGTGCCGCCGCACAGCTCCGTCGAGAAATGCAGGTCGCTGTCGGCCTCGCGGCCGCCCATGCTGACCACACGCACCTCTTCGCCGTACTTCTCGCCGAACAGGGCGAGAGCGCCCGCCTTGACCGCCGCATCCGGCGTCATCAGTCGGGTCATCACGTCTTCGTTGGCCAGGACGCGGGCGTTCACGTCGTCCTCGACCTGCTTCAGCGTCTCGGCCGGGATCGGCGTGGGCTGGCTGATGTCGAAGCGCAGGCGCTCGGGCGCTACCAGCGAGCCCTTCTGGGTGACATGCGTGCCCAGGCGGCGGCGGAGCGCCTCGTGCAGAAGATGTGTGGCCGAGTGATTGGCGCGCAGGGCGCTACGACGGACATTGTCGACACGCAGCTCGACGAAATCGCCGACCTTGAGCGTGCCCTTCGCCACCTTGCCCAGATGAACGTGCACGTCGCCGGCCCGCTTCTGGGTGTCATGGATTGCTACATCGACACCGCCGGCGGTGAACATGACACCGGCATCGCCCATCTGGCCGCCGCTCTCGCCGTAGAATGGCGTCTGGTTGATGACCACGGCGACATCCTGGCCGGCCGTCGCCGCCTTCGCCTCCTTGCCGCCGATCAGGATGGCGGTCACCCGGCCTTCGGCCATCTCGGTGTCGTAGCCCAGGAATTCGGTA
>VGEI01000531.1 GCA_016869415.1 Alphaproteobacteria bacterium | reverse complement strand
AAGGACGCGACGCCCACAATCGCCGCCTGTCGTCCACGCGCTCCCGTCCGATGGCGCTCCGGCATAGCTGTCATGCCAGCAATCCTCAACCCACTCCCACACATTCCCGTGCATGTCGTGCAGACCAAAGGCGTTGGCCGACTTCGTCCCCACCGCCTGCGTCCGTCCGCCCGAATTGCCGTAGTGCCACCCCGCCGCCGCCAGACAGCTCTCGCTGCTCCCGCACGACCATGCCGTCGTCGTCCCCGCCCGCGCCGCATACTCCCACTCCGCCTCGCTCAGAAGCCGGTAGCTCTTCCCCGCCTTCCGACCCAGCCACTCCACATACGCCTTCGCGTCGGTCCACGACACATTGATCACCGGACGGCTCCCCCGGCCCCAGCCCACGTCGCCAGGGCGGTAGCGGTCGCATCCGCCGCCCGCCGTGCAGGCGTCCCATTGATCGAACGTCACCTCGAACTTCCCAACCGCAAACGCGCGCGCAATCGTCACCACCCGCTGCGGGCCTTCGTCCGCATCGCGCCCAGCCTCCCCCGCCGGCGAGCCCATGGTGAAACTCCCCGCCGGCACCACAACCATCTCAGGACACTCCGCGCAGTCCCGGAAGCTTGAGCCAGGTCCAGACAACACCCGGCGCTGGCGCGCCTGCTCGAGATAGGCCGCCATCCGTACCCGCGCCGCGTCATCTGCCGGTGCGGCCGACAGCCAGCGCTCATACGCCCGCTCCGCCAGGACGAACTCTCCCAGCACATGATAGGCCAGCCCTTTCGCCGCCAGCCCCGCCGGCAGGCTCTCACCCGCCGGACCCAGTGCCGCCAGGACTGCCAGCGCCCGGCGCGCTCCCGCCTCATTGTGGATCGTCCCCGCCAGGCTGTTCAGCGCCTCGCCCAGCGTCCGCCCCAGCGGATCCTCAGCGTGGCGTGCCGGGTCCAGGTAGAGACTGCTCCCGGCACCCCTGCGCTGCCAGTTCGCGTCCTGCCCTGCAGCCGGCACTGCGTCGAGAAGCAGCAGCATGACCGGCAAGACGGCCGTCGCCACTATCCGCCTCATCGTGGCGCTTCCACGGTCATGATCAAGCTGGCTTCCGAGACCCCGATGCCCGGGACACTGCGGAACAGCCGGCCGATATCGTCCAGCGTGTTGACCGCAAGCGGTTCCAGGTCGACGCCGGCAAGATCCCGCGGCAATGCCGGTCCCGCATCCCGGTCGAGCGCGTAGCACCGGACGGTTTCGATGCCAGCAGGCGGATGCAGGCGCAACACGAAGCCCATTGTCTCGTCGGGCAGATGCAGCGGCACGCCACCGCGTATCCGGGCGTCGAGGTGATAGCGATTGGGAAACAACCGGATCACCCGGTCTCCGCCCGGCGGTCCGTAGCGGTTGAAACAATACAGCCAGGCGTCGCGCGACGTCTGGATGGCCAAGCGGGCGATCTCGCCCACGCGGTAGACCGGCCGGCGCCCACGATCGCTTGAAAGCAGCAGGGTGATCGGCCCGACATTGTCAGCCCGGGCTGGCACCGCCTGGGGCACCAACGGCAGTGTATCGGGTATCGAGCCCCTGGCCACCCGCACGCTGTGGCTGACGCGCCGGCCCTCGCGCCCAGCAAGGGAGAGGTGGATCTCGATCTCCCGCCCGAAATCCCAATAGGTGCCGTCGAGAAGATAGATTCCGCCAGCACCCTCCATCATGCGCCGCTCCGGCGGCTCTTTGCCGATATCGTCAAGGGAGCGGAATTCATTTGCCAGCACCGCCCCTGGATCGACGCGCAGGCCGGCTATCCGCTGACGCAGCAGGGCAACGACACGATCGACGACGTAGCGGCCGAACTCCGTCTGGGCGTCGCTTTGCTGATAGTAGACGCCCAACGGCCGCACGATTCGCAGGTCTGACGTGCCGGCGGCAAGTCTCTCGGCCAGGGCCCGCAGCGCCACATCCAGCGGCAGCGACGCCGTAGCGGCGAGATCGGCAGGATGGAACCGCTGGCGTGTCGCCGCGACCTGGTGGCCGGAGCGCGGATCATAGCCGGTGTAGGCGAGTTCAACCCCATCACCGGCCGGCCGGACCGTGCCAATGACCAGCATGTCGGCCTGCGCCGCAGACAGAAGCTGCGGCAGGCTCGGCAGCTGGCCGAACTCATTCGCCTCAGCAATGATCTTGGTCAGCTCGGCACGCGCCACCACGACGTGCTGGCCGCGGCTCGCCTGCTGCAGGGCCCGGGCCAGCGCCTCGTTGAAACGGTTGGCTGCCTCGACCGGCAGAGGTGTGTCCCCTGCGGCAAAGGGACGCACGGCGATCCGACGGCCGGCCGGCAAGCCAGCGGTGAGTTCCTCGGCAAAGCGCTCGAAGATAGCCGGTGCCGTACCGCCCGCCGGGCGAAGGGCGAGATCCGGATCGCAGGCCGCGAGCGTGATAGCCGCGAGGGCAGCGGCAACTGCCCGGCACGCGAAGGCCCCTTCTCTGACCGTCATCTACCCCCCACTGCCAATT
>VGEI01000530.1 GCA_016869415.1 Alphaproteobacteria bacterium | reverse complement strand
AACTGCGAAAAATCGCCACCGCGAAAAGATTAACGGCGTTTTGGCAAACCCTTGATTGGGGAGGGGGATTCAGGGCCGACCCCCGCGGAGCCCGGTGAATTTGTCTAACGATTTTTGTCTACTCGGGCCTGCTTTGTTGTGGCCGGGCATGGGGTTGGGCTGTGGATGAAAAACGAGTCAGCTGCCACGGCAAGTAAGCCCGGAAAACCGGGGGTTGGCGCGAAAAAGCAGGGGTTTTTGCCGACCGAGGGCGTCGATATGACGCAACGTTGCCGCCTCAGGGCCGCGTGAGGCCGCTCCCTAGTTGGTCAGCTGCTTGCCGGCGCAGGCGCCGAACAGACGCTGGGCGTTGCGCCAGGCGATGGCCTCGGCCGCTGCCTTGGGCAGATGGTTGAGCCATTTGCGGTGCTCGTCGACCAGCCTTCCGTAGGAGTCCCAGCGGCTGGTGACGTAGGTGTCGGTGCCGATCATGATGCGGTCGGTGTGGCGTAGGAAGAGGCTGCGCCCGGCCGGAGCGATGCCGCCGTCGCCGCCGATCTCGCCGGCGCGGAACGACACCTCGGTCATCACCCGTGTGTGGCGGTCGAGGATGTCGGCCACCGTGTCCGGGGACTCGCTCATCCCGGCATGGGCCCACAACACCCGGAGCCGCGGGTCCATGGAGAGCAGCGCGCGCACCGGTCCCACGCCCGAGTGCACGTGCACGACGATGTCGCGGGCGACCGCCATCTCCACCACCTTGCGCACCACCGGGGTGGAGGCGGAGCTCTCGCTGAACAGGTGGAACTCGCCGATCCCCTTGTAGTTGCCGCGGGCCAGGCGCTCCTCGAGATAGGCGGGCGTGCCTGCGTCGTCGAACCAGTTGGAGGAGGTCACCCCCTCGCGGTAGGGCCGCAGGATCGAGACCACGCGGTCGGGTGCTGTCCTCTGCAGGGTCAGCGTGCCCTCGTCGGGCGAGCTGGAAACCAGGGCGCAGGAGACCCCGGCCGCGTCGAAGGCCTTGAACACGGCGGCAGGGACGTGCACGCCCCAGGCCGGCTGGCTGTAGTGGACATGGGTGTCGATGATCGGCATGCGGTCCTGGGCGAAAGCCGGCATGGCCAGCAGGACGGCAGCGGCGATCAGGCAGCGCTGGAGCATTCGCCTCTCCCTGTTTATCTTAAGCATATACACCGGAACGAGGCTGTCATGCCCGACGACACATTGTTCTCGAACTTTGCCGGGGTCGACCTGGCGAAGATGCCCTCCATCGCGCGTGGCGAGGCTCGCGTGGTTACGGCACCGCTGGTGCGCGCGACGCCTGAAAGTCTGAAGGGCTACGGCCATCTGGTCGAGGATTTCGCCTCCGGCAAGGTCACGATCGTCACCTGGCCGCAGCCCGGCTGGCGGCCGATCGTCGACGGCACGGGCAACGAGGGCGGCGTGGTCGAGGACACGTTCGAGATGGTGCGCCGAGGCCAGATCCAGCACGCGGTCAATCACGCCGTGGCGCGCAGCTACGTCACCGGCTGGTTCGACGATCCGGCGACGGCGCGCGAGGACGCCGCACCGCGCGATGCGACGCGGCTCTACACCCACGAGGCGAACTACCATCCCGATGGCGGGCAGATCTTCTTCCCGCGCAACGGTGCGGCTTTCGTCGCCTTGCTGGCGAAGCCCGGCGACGACGTGAAGCCCGAGGATTTCGTGGCTTTCCGTTTCGACGGCCGCTTCGGCGTGCACATCGATCCGGGAGTCTGGCACCAGCCGGTCTTCCCGGTCGGCGAACGCGCCACCTTCGACGACCGCCAGGGCAAGGTGCACGCCTGTGTCGCCGTCGATTTCGTCAGCGAGTTCGGTTCTTACGTCGCCGTGCCGCTGGCCTAGGCCAGGCCGCTCGGATAGGGGTGCGTGTCGGAATGGGCGAGCATCGTCCGTGCCAGTTTTTCGGTGAGTGCTGCGCGCAAGCCCGCTGACCCGGGATCGTTCCAGAGATTGTCGAGCTCGTGGGGGTCGTTGACGAGGTCGTAGAGCTCGCCCCAATCGACGCCATCGTAGAGGCTGAGCCGGTGACGCTCGGTCACCAGGGTGCGCAGGCGCACGCGGCTGTTGAAGCTCAGATAGACTCGCTGACCTTCCTCCTCGATCAGCACGGCGTCGCGGCCGTCGCGCGAGCCGTTGACGAAGGGCAGCAGCGACAGCCCCTGCAGGCCCTGATAGGACTCGACGCCGGCGCGCTCCAGCACCGTGCGGGCGATGTCGAGAGTGGAGGAAAGCGCGCTGCGTCGGCCGCGTGCGCCGCCGTCGGGCTCGCGCCAGATGAACGGTACCCGCACCAGCGCCTGATAGTGCATCGGGCCTTTCAGCATCAGCTGGTGGTCACCCATGTAGTCGCCGTGGTCGGCGGTGAACATGACGACGGTGTTCTCGGCGAGGTCCAGCGCCTTGAGTCTGTCGAGGATGCGGCCGATGGCGTCGTCGACCATGGTGATCATGCCGTAGGTCAGCGCCG
>VGEI01000529.1 GCA_016869415.1 Alphaproteobacteria bacterium | reverse complement strand
GGAGATCACCAGCGGAAAGCTGGCGCCGGGGGCGAGGCTCCCCACCGAGATCGAGATGATGGCCGCCGCCGGCGTCAGCCGCACGGTCGTGCGCGAGGCGGTTGCGGCGCTTCGCGCCGAGGGCCTGGTGGTGACCCGCCAGGGTGTCGGTGCGTTCGTCGCGGCGGATGTGCAACGCCGGCCGTTCCGCATCGATCCAGACGGGCTCCGCTCGATCAGCGAGGTTCTGAACGTCGTCGAGCTGCGCATGGGGGTCGAGATCGAGTCCGCCGGGCTGGCGGCCGAGCGCGGAACGTCGGCCGATGCCAAGCGGATCGGCGCGGCGCTTAAGGCGATCGACGAAGCCTTCTCGCGCGGTGATGCGGCCGTAGACGAGGACGTCGCCTTTCACCGCGCTATCGCCACCGCCACGGGAAACCCGCAGTTCGCCCGTTTCCTTGAGTTTCTCGGCGGCTTCATCATTCCGCGGCGCACGGTGCGGCCTGTGGCCGAGCGGACCGAAGAACAGCGCGCCTATCTCGCCAGCATCCAGGATGAGCACAAGCAGATCTACGCGGCCATCCGCGATCGCGATCCGGCTGCCGCCCGCGCGGCGATGCGCCGCCATCTCAGCAACAGCCGCGAGCGCTATCGCAAGATCGCCGGCAAATCAGCCAAGAAATAGCGAGGCGGGAAGTTGACGCTTCCTGGCCGCGCCAGAGGGGAGAAATCATGCGTACTGTCCTGGTCACCGGGGCTGCCGGCGGCATCGGCACCCGGCTCCGCAAGCTGCTCAAGGGCGCCTATCCGCAACTGATCTGGAGTGACATCAAGGCCCCCGCCAATCTCGCCGACGACGAGAAATTCATTCAGGCCGATATTTCCGACCTCGCGGCGATGGAGAAGCTCGTAGCCGGTGTCGATGGCATCGTCCACCTCGGGGGCGTGTCGGTGGAACGGCCGTGGGAGGAGATCCTGCCGGCCAACATCGTCGGCTGCTACAACCTGTTCGAGGCGGCACGCCGCAATAAAGTGAAGCGTGTCGTCTTCGCCTCCTCGAATCACGCCATCGGCTTTTATCCGCGGACGCGCCGCATCGGCGTCGACAACATGGTGAGGCCGGACGGGTACTACGGCGTCAGCAAGGCCTTCGGCGAATCCATGGGCGCTCTCTACGCCTACAAGCACGGGCTGCGCGTGACCTGTCTGCGCATCGGGAATTTCGACGACATTCCCGTCGATCATCGTCGCCTGTCGATCTGGCTGAAGCCCGAGGATCTGGTGCAGCTGATCCGCATCGGGCTCGATCATCCGGATCTGCGGTTTGAAGTCTTCTACGGTGCGTCGGACAACGAGCGCGGCTGGTGGGACAACAGTGCGGCGTTCCGCTATGGCTACAGGCCGGCCGGGAAGTCCGAGGCGCACCTCAAGCGGGCGCTGGAGGGGCAGGCGAAGCTCAAGCCGGACCGTGTCGCCGACTGGTACCAGGGCGGCATTTTCTGCAGCCTGGACTACGACAGCGACGCGGACCTGGCGCGCTACTGAGGACACTTGCGACATGACCATGGATCCCGCGCGCCTCAGGACCGTCGTCGGCTCGGGTTTGCTGGCTTTTCCGGTGACGCATTTCCGCACCGATGGCACCTTCGACGAGACGCCCTACCGCGCCAGCATCGTCAGTAACATCGAGAACGGCGCCGTCGCCCTCTTCGCGCCCGGCGGCACGGGGGAGTTCTTCTCTCTGACGCTCGACGAGTGCCGCAAGGTCGTGCGCGCCGCGGTCGGTGAAGCTAAGGGCCGGCTGCCGATTATCGCCGGCACCGGTTACGGCACGGCGATGGCGGTCGAGTTCGCCCGCGCCGCCGAGCAGGAAGGGGCCGACGGGATCCTCGTCCTGCCGCAATACCTGCTCAACGTCGAGCAGGAGGGGCTCTACCGCCACATCGATGCCATTTGCAGAGCGGTGAAGATCGGTGTCATCGTCTACAACCGTGACAACTGCATCTTCGCCGCCGAGACGCTGGACAGGCTGGCCGGGACGCATGCGAATCTGGTCGGCTTCAAGGACGGGCAGGGCGACGTCGAGCAGCTGGTGCGCGTCCGGCAGCGGATGGGCGAGCGTCTTGTCTATGTCGGCGGCATGCCGACGGCCGAGGTCTTCGCCGTGCCCTATCTTTCGGCGGGCTTCACCACCTATTCCTCCGCAGTGTTCAACTTCATTCCGCAGACGGCACAGCGTTTCTACAAGGCAGTGCGCAGCGGCGACACCAAGACCACCGATGAGCTACTGCAGAAGTTCTTCATTCCCTATATCGCGCTGCGTAATCGCCGGCGTGGCTATGCTGTCAGCATCGTCAAGGCGGGGCTGCGCGTCGTCGGCAGGTCGGCGGGCCCTGTCCGGCCGCCGCTCACCGATCTGAGCGAAGCGGAAACTGCGGAGCTCAGGAGCATCCTCGTCGGTGCCCTGGGCGACGCGATGCACTAGCTCCGCAGCACCACGGGGGGGCCATGGCCGC
>VGEI01000528.1 GCA_016869415.1 Alphaproteobacteria bacterium | reverse complement strand
CCGATTCACGCCTGCGCGCCGCCGCGCTCGCCACCATAGACGACAAGGTGAAGCTCTTCCTCGAAGACCTGGTGATCGCCGAGCAGCGCGGTCAGTCGGCGGCGATTGCCGAGATCGCGGTCACCATTCGTCAAGCCCTCAAGCAGTGGCCCGACGTGGCTGCGCAGGCACGCCGCTCAACAGACCCTGCGGCGCAGGCCGAGTATTCGCGGCAGCGCGATGAGCTCGGGACGAAGATCCGCGAGGAGCTCGAGGTCTTGGTCCAGCTCGCGGCGGAAGACGGCTTCGTCTTCCGGGAGAATGCCGAGGACATCATCCAGGCGACGCGCTTCTGGAGCATCGTCGTCATGGTGGTGCTGGGTGTGATCTGCGTGGTCATTACGCTTCTGATGGCGCACAACCTCGTCCGGCCCCTGGGCATCATGACGCGCAAGATGATCAAGATCGCGCGCGGCGACAAGGAACAGAGAGTCCCTTTTATGGGACGGCGAGACGAGATCGGCGACATGGCCCGCTCGCTCGAGGTCTTCAAAAACGCCATGGAGGAGGTGCGCGACGCCCGGGACCGGGCCGAGGCGGCGACCAAGGCGAAGTCCGAATTCCTGGCCATGATGAGTCACGAGATCCGGACGCCGATGAACGGTGTTCTCGGCATGACGCGTATCCTGCTCGATACACGCCTGGACGTGACCCAGCGTGAGTACGCGCAGATCGTCCTCGATTCTGGCCAGTCGCTGCTGACCATCCTCAACGACATCCTGGACTATTCCAAGCTCGAAGCGGGCCGCCTGGACATAGAGACCGTCGATTTCAACCTGCGTCACACGGTTGAGGCAGTGGTGGCCCTGCTCAACCCGAAGGCCGCCGAGAAGAACATCGTCCTTGACGCCCATGTGGATCCCGAGCTGCCGCGCTGGCTGAAGGGCGATCCGACGCGGCTGCGGCAGGTCATGCTCAACCTGATGGGCAACGCCATCAAGTTCACGGAGAAGGGCGGCGTGTCGCTCCGTGTCGACAGGCGCGGTCGGACGGAGAGCGGCGCCTACGGTCTGCACGTGGCGATTGCCGATACCGGCATCGGCATATCGGAATCGGCCAAGGCGAAACTGTTTGGCAGCTTCTCACAGGCCGATTCCTCGATCACCCGGCGCTTCGGCGGTACCGGGCTGGGGCTGGCGATCTGCAAGCGCATCGTCGAGCTGATGGGCGGGACGATCGGCGTCGACAGCGAGCTCGGCAAGGGCAGCACATTCTGGTTCAACGTCAATCTGCCGGAGGGCGTGGAGCCTGCCGCCACCGGTGACGCCGCCCCCAAGCGTGGTGTGCGTCCGTTACGCATCCTGCTGGCCGAGGACAATCCGGTGAACCAGAAGGTGGCCATCGGCTTCCTACGGCCGCAGGGGCACAGCGTCGAGGTGGCCAAGAACGGCGTCGAGGCCGTGGCGGCTGTGAAGGTGCGCGACTTCGACCTTGTGCTGATGGACATGCATATGCCCGAGATGGGCGGCCTCGATGCGACAGGCCATATCCGGGCCCTGCCAGGGCCACGCGGCCGGATTCCGATCATTGCGCTGACGGCAAGTGCGGCTCCCGACAGCATTCAGCGCGGACTCGAAGCCGGCATGAACGGCTACGTGCCGAAACCGATCAACCCTGAGACCCTGATCGCCGCGATGGTCGACATTTTCGGCGCCGTGGAGGTCTCGGCGCCGCCGGCAGCACCGGCCGCCGAGCCCGCCGAGGGGCCGGCCGATCCGGGCGGCAGCCTGTCCGACCGTCTCGCCGGCGGTAGCGTGGCGCTTGATACATCGGTTATCGGCACTCTGGAAGAACAGCTCGGCACTGAGATGGTCGGCGAGCTCGTCGGCGACTTCATCGAAACGTCGAAGGCGCTCTATGAGCAGCTGATGGCCGCGCAGGCCGCCGGCAACATCGATGGCTGGGGCGACGCGGCGCACAGCCTGAAGAGCTCGGCCGGGACCCTCGGTCTCAGCCGAGTCTATCGCACGGCGCTGGCGATCGAGCAGGCCTGCCGCGCCGGCAAGCCGGGCGAGGCCGAACCTTCTACTTCTGTGCTTGGCGAGCTGCTGGACGAGGGTTGGTTGCTGCTGCGCGAGCGGCATCCGGTCCAGGCGGGGGCGGGAAAATAGGGGCGATGCTTGCACAGCGGCGGCTGTGCTAGGATTTGCGATCGAAGAAAGACGATGAGCAGCGATGAGTGAGCCGAACCCCGCGTTTGCGAAGCTCTCCATCCTCCTGGTGGAGGACGAGTTGTTTGCCCAGAAGCTGGCGGTCAGGGTGCTCAACCAGATCGGTGTCAAGAACGTCGCCGTGGCCAAGAGCGGCACCGACGCGATGACCATCCTCGGCTACCCGACGTCGAAATTCGACCTCATCATCTCTGACTGGGAGATGCCGGAGATGACCGGCCTGAACCTGCTCAAGCGGGTGCGCGAGACCTGGCCGGAGATGCCGTTCATCATGCTTACCGGCAAAG
>VGEI01000527.1 GCA_016869415.1 Alphaproteobacteria bacterium | reverse complement strand
CTCTCGCTCAACCCGCTGGCTCCCGTCTACGTCCCGGCGCGCCACCCGCCCTCGATATCGCCTGCGGCCACCGCCAGCTGGGTTGCCTTCTCCGGCGGCGTGCATGAGATCGGCCATGGCGGGTGCGGCTTCCATTTCGACAACGAGGCTCCGCGGCACCGCGTCTGGATCGACGATTTCCGTCTCGCCACCCGGCCGGTAAGCAACCGTGAATGGCTGGCCTTCATCGCCGACGGTGGCTATTTGACGCCCACGCTGTGGCTGTCCGACGGATGGTCCACGGTGCAGGCTGAGAAATGGCAGGCACCTCTCTATTGGCACATGGCCGATGGCGGCTGGGAAGAGTTCACGTTGCATGGCCGGCAGCGCCTCGATCCCGAGGCGCCGGTCAGCCATGTCAGCTACTACGAAGCCGACGCCTTCGCGCGCTGGGCCGGCAAGCGCCTGCCGAGCGAGACCGAATGGGAGCTGGCCGCGACGAGTGTCGCGGTCGACGGGAACCTGCTCGATACGGAAGCCCCGCATCCCCGCCCAGCCGGTGGGAGAGAAGGTCTGCGACAAATGTTCGGCGACGTTTGGGAATGGACGCAGAGTCCCTATACGCCCTACCCCGGGTTCCAGGCGGCGCCGGGTGCGCTCGGCGAATACAACGGCAAGTTCATGGCCAACCAGATGGTGCTGCGCGGCGGCTCCTGCGCCACGCCGCGCTCGCATATCCGCGCCACTTATCGCAACTTCTTCCCGCCCTCGGCGCGCTGGCAGTTCTCGGGGCTGCGGCTCGCCGATTCCTGATGCCTATTCGGCGGTGATGATCTTCACCCGATCGCCCACTCGCGGCTGCTGACCGGCCGTCAGGCCGTTGATCACCCGGAAACGCTGCGGCCCGAACTCCTCGAAAGGCATGCGCCGGGCCAGGCTTTCCGCCGTATCGCCGGCTGCGACCCGTACGGTGCGGATACGCGGCGGTTGAGCCGCCTGCGCCTCGCGGTCGGACAGCTTGGTGAACGAGTATGTCGTGCGGCGGTACGGCTCGTTGAGCGACCCCGTCTGCGCCTGCTGACTGAGGAAGAGGAAACGGAACATCGTCCGCTCGTCGAACCGGATCGCCACGAGGCGGGCGTCGAGCGTGCCACCCTTGGTCTGCAACCGCGCCGCGGCCGTGGCTGCCGGCATACCGTTGATGGTAATGCTCTCGATCTGGGAGAGGCTCGAATTCCGGCCCCAGACCTCGCGCAGATAATTCGCCGGGAGCAGGCCTTCCGCCGAGTTGCGGCCCTCCCGCGTGCGCGGCGCCTGATCGAAGACAATGCGGGCATTGTTCGGGCCGAGCGCCATCACGTTGCGCTCGCTGTTCATCATGCGGAACCCCGCCGGCACTTCAAAGCGGAGGCGCAGGCCCGGGTGGATGAACTGGCGATTGAGCGCCCAGCCGCTTTCGCGGTCACCACTCCAACTCATGCCCTCGAGCAAGTCGAGATACTCGTCGCGGCCGATCCGCGCCTGGGGATTGGCGGCGCCCTGCTTGCGCGCCTCCTCCGTCGCCTGCCTCACACGATCCGCGGTGCGCGGGTGGCTCTGCATGATGCTGAACTCGTCCGCGTCGCCGCGGCCGGCGATCTGGGCGGTCAGCCGGCTCTCCTCCTGCATCTTGCCGAGGAAGCCGGCCATGGCGTTGTCGTCGAAACCTGTGCGGTCGAGATAGCGCACGCCGAGCATGTCCGCCTCGAACTCCTGGTCGCGGGAGTAGCTTGCGAGCGCCGTGCCCGCGATGCTGCTGCCGAGATCGCCGGCGGCTTGGGCCACCTGACCGCTGCCGGTGAGAACGCCGAGGATCAGCGCACCCACGGTGACCGCCCCTTGCGAAGCGACAGCGGCGCTGTAGCGCTGCGCCGTGTGGCGGGCCGTGACGTGGCCGATCTCGTGGCCGATGACGCCGGCCAGCTCGGCCTCGGTCGAGGCCAGCGCCATCAGGCCGCGCGTCACATAGACGTAGCCGCCGGGCAGCGCGAAGGCATTGACGATGTCGCTGTTGAGTACCGTGAAGGTGAACTTGAGGTCCGCCATCTCCGAGTTCTTGGCCAGCCGCTCGCCGAGCTGCTGGACGTACTGGCGTACCTTCGGGTCGGCATATTCCCCGCCGAACTCGCGCAGGATCTTCGGATGCTCGTCGCGCCCGACCTTCTTCTCCTCCTCGGACGACATGAAGCCGGTGAAGCTGGAGCGGCCGGTCGCCGGGTTGGTCGAGCAGCCTGTGCCGGTCGACAGGAGGCTGAACGCCAGCAGGGCGATGGCGGCACTGCGCCCGTATCGGCGGGGGGCGGAAGGGCTAATCATGACAGGTCGCTTTCTACCGGAGCTTGCGGTCTTGCCGCGATCTGAGTTCCTAACGTGATAAATGTGTGTTTTATACCAATAGCTTAGATTCATACCTCGCTTTCGGAGCGCCGTCCGAATTCAGTAGACCCGGCAAGACTTGCCGGTGTAACATCAGCTTAACTTCCGAGCC
>VGEI01000526.1 GCA_016869415.1 Alphaproteobacteria bacterium | reverse complement strand
CGCCGATATAGGCACGGCGCACTGCGTTCGACATCTGCAGCATCTCGCTGGCCACCTCGATACGCGCCCGCTCGGCCTTGCGCCGCTCGACCTCGCTGGCCAGCGGCATTGCCAGCGGCGCGGTCGCCGCCGCGATGAAGCGACGCTCCTCGTCCAGGCTGCCGGCGGCTTCTCCGGCGGCTGCGATGGCGCCGGTCATCGCTGCTTCCGACTGGCCGGTCCGGTAGTAGACGGCGCGCAGCGACGGATTGTTGAGCAAGGCCTGACGGATCGCCTGGTCGAGGGTCAGCGTCGTCGTCGGTGTGGCGACCGGCACCGGGCGGGCTTCCGGCGGGGCCGGGTGATCGAGCGGTGCCGTCACGGCGCAGCTGGAGAGCAAAAGCCCGGCGCCAAGCACAAGGCCTCGATGCCGGTAAGACAGGATGAAGCGCATGGACGACGCCCTCAATGCCGGTGGTGCGGTTGGCCGGCCCGGTCGGCCGACGGCCGGGTTTCCGCCGCTCCGGGTGCCGGTGCGGCGTCGCGGATATGGCCGGCATGGCCCTTGAGCCTGGCCACCTCGTCATTGGCCTGCGGCCAGGCCGTGTCGCCCGACGGGCGCTTCGGCTCGCTTGCGAAAACGGAACGGTATTCCAGGGCCGGGCCTTTGATCGCCGGGTCACCGGGGTCGAAAGGCCGCCGCAGGCTGTCGCCGGCGGATTGCGCCCAGACGGGCGTCGCCGCCAGGCACAAGGCAAGGGCTGATATGCGAAACATCGTGCTGACACTCCCACCTCGAGACATGACTAGCGGTGCGGAATGCACCGCGAACTGCGGGCGGCGCGCGGGCTGAAACCCCGTGCCGCCAGCGATGCTCAGGGGTGAGAGGGGGGGCGTTCGCCGACGGGCGGGCTGAGGCCAGCCAGCACCGGACGCAGGGATTCGACCGGCTCGATACGTTCGCGGTCTTCGCCGATGGGGAGGTCAAGCGTGGCGAGCGCCGCACAGCACGCCGAAGCGCCGCTGCACAGCAGACCCAAGCTGCCGGGGAGTTCGGTGCCGGAGTGACCGGCGGGTCTGCCCGCGTCTTCGGATTCCGTTGCCTGGCAGCCGGCATGGACATCCGGCTTCCCCTGGACTTCAACGGCCGCGTCAGGGGCACTTACGGCCCCGGCCATGGCATGGCCGTGCGCCAACGGGCCGAGAAGCCCGTTAGTCATGGCAGCGATCAGCAATAGCAACGCGGCGAAGCGCCTCACCCCTCGAACCATGGGATCAACTTGCACCTTCCGGCGGGGGGAAGGTCAAGCGGTCGCCGCGCGCCCGCTTGACCGTCTGCCGGCCGGCTGCCTAGCGTGACGGTAGATGGGGATGGGGATCCCCCGACAGGCGCTGCACGGCATTCGTGGAGGGTAGGCGTATGGAGTTCCGTGTCATGACACCGATCGCCGGGCGGGGGCCGCGGCCATGAGCTATCTGCTCGTCTTTCTCGGCGCCGGCCTGGGCGGCATGCTGCGCCACGGGGTCAACCTGCTGACGCCGCGCTTCGGCTTGGCGTTGCCCTACGGCACGCTCTTCGTGAATGTCGTGGGCTCGCTGCTTGCGGGATTGGTCGTGGGCCATCTCGCCACACGCGCCGCCGCCGCCGAGGCCTGGCGGCTTTTCCTGATGACCGGGATACTCGGTGGCTTCACCACCTTCTCGGCCTTCTCGCTGGACGCCGTGCTGCTGTTCGAGCGCGGTGATCCGGGCAGTGCCGCGCTCTATGTCGGGGGCTCGCTCGTCGGCTCGATTGGCGCGGCGGTCTTCGGCCTCTGGCTTGCCCGCGCCGTGGCCTGAGACGGGGCGCGGGGCCCTATCGGTTCTTCCCCGGCACCCAGAGCACGTCCTGCTTGCCGTCGTCGTTGAGATGGCGGGCCAGCACGAAGAGGTGGTCAGACACCCGGTTGGCGTATTTGAGGGCCAGCGGGTTGATCTTCTCCGTGCTCATCAGCGCGCTGATCAGCCGCTCTGCCCGGCGCGCCACCGTGCGCGCGTGGTGCAAGTGCGCCGCCGCGGCGCGGCCGCCCGGCAGGATGAAGGAGTTGAGCGGCGCCAGCCTCTCGTTCATGGCGTCGATCTCGCGCTCCAGCCGGTCGATCGGTGCTTGCGTCATGCGCAGCGGTGGATGCTTCGGATTCGGCTCCTCAGGCGTGCAGAGATCGGCGCCGAGATCGAACAGATCGTTCTGGATGCGCGCCAGCATGGCGTCCGCTTCAGCGGTCGTGTGGAGGCGCGCCAGGCCGATCGCGGCGTTCGCCTCGTCGACCGTGCCGTAGGCCTCGACCCGCGGATCGTGCTTGGCCACGCGGGTGCCCCCGCCCAGCGAGGTTTCGCCGCTATCGCCGCCGCGCGTGTAGATCCGGGTCAGGCGCACCATGGTTCACGACTCATCAGCCTCAGACGCCGCGATCTTATCTGCTAATCCCGAGAGATAGCTCGGCAGACATTTTGGAAGCCCCAGGAGCCTCGATCACCGATGGTCTTAAGCGAGGACGACACTTAAGCCTAAAGTA
>VGEI01000525.1 GCA_016869415.1 Alphaproteobacteria bacterium | reverse complement strand
TCTACCCGGGCGGGTTCGAGGCGCTCAATGACATCTCGCTCGACTTCCCGCGTGGCCAGCTCACCACGCTCCTCGGGCCGTCGGGCTGCGGCAAGACGACGCTGCTCAAGATCGTCGCCGGGCTGCTTCCGGCTACCTCGGGCGAGGTGCTGGTCGAGGGCCGGACGGTCACCGGCCCGGGGCCGGAGCGGGCCTTCGTCTTCCAGGATTTCGCGCTGATGCCCTGGGCGACAGTGCTGCGCAACGTGGCCTTCGGGCTCGAGCTGCGCGGCACGCCGAGGTCCGAGCGCGAGGACGTCGCCGCGCACTACATCGCCCAGGTCGGCCTCAAGGGCTTCGAGAGCAAGTTCCCCCACGAGCTCTCTGGCGGCATGCGTCAGCGCGTCGGTCTCGCCCGGGCGCTGGCGGTCAAGGCCGAGGTGCTGCTGATGGACGAGCCCTTCTCGGCCGTCGACGAGCAGACGCGGCGCAAATTCCAGGAGGACCTCCTTCAGCTGGTGGTCAACGAGCAGAAGACCTTCATCTTCGTCACCCACAGCATCGAGGAAGCGGTCTACGTCTCCAACCGCATCATCCTGCTGTCGCGCCGGCCGAGCCGGGTGATGCGCATCATCGAGCCCGACATCCCACGCGACGTCAGCCCCGACCAGATCCGCCGCAACACGGCCTATCTCGACACGGTCGAGAGCATCTGGCAGGGCCTCAAGCAGTATCTGGACTGAGAAGCCGATGATCGTTTTCGGTTACAAGCTGCCGATGGCGACCTCGCTGATCCTCTGGGCGATCCTCTGGGAGGCCGTCGGCCGGCTCGACCTGGTCAGCCTGATCCCGCCGCTGACCAGTGTCATGATGCGTTTCGAGGAGATCGTGCCGACCGAGACGTTCCTCGATGCCCTGGCGCTCACCGCCCGCGCCTTTGCCCTCGGTACTGGCATCGCCATCGTTGTCGGCGTGCCCATAGGCGTGGTGATGGGCCGCTCGGCAATCGTCGACCGCCTGCTGCTGCCCTGGGTCAATGTCTTCGTCAGCGCGCCGCTGACGGCGCTTGTCCCGGTGATCATGGCGCTGTTCGGCTTCGGCGAGACGACCATCGTGCTGACCGTGGTGCTCTTCGCCATCTGGATCGTTGTGCTCGACGCTCGCGCCGGGGCGCGCAACATCTCGGCCTCGCTGGTCGAGATGGCGCATTGCTACGGCGCCACGCCCTGGCAGGCTTTCAGCAAGGTCTATGTCTGGGCGGCGCTGCCGGAGATTCTGGCCGGCATCCGGCTCGGCCTGGTGCGCGCGATCAAAGGTGTGATCATCGGCCAGCTCGTTGTCTCGGTCGTCGGCTTCGGCTATCTCTTCGAAATCTATCAATCGAACTTCCTCATGGAGCATCTCTGGGCGCTGCTGCTCGTCTTGTTCGCGCTCGCCTTCCTCATCGACGGCGTCCTTGGCTATCTCGAGAAGCGGGTCGAGTACTACGCCGCCGCGCGCTAACCTTCCAAACCCTAAAGGACTGACAATGAACGTAGTTTCCCCAGCCCAGTACGTCGTGACGCCCCCGGCCGTCACCACCCTGCCCATCCAGGGCAGCGAGAAGCTCTTCCCCGTGCACCGCATCTACTGCATCGGCCGCAACTACGCGGCACATGCCATCGAGATGGGCCACGACCCGAACCGTGAGCCGCCTTTCTTCTTCCTCAAGATGGCCGATCAGATCGTCCAGCCGGGCAAGGACTTCCCCTATCCGGCCAAGAGCTCGGACGTGCATCACGAGATCGAGCTGGTGGTTGCCCTCAAGAGGGGCGGCAAGAACATCCCGCTCGATAAGGCGCTCGACCATGTCTACGGCTATGGCGTGGGCCTCGATATGACCCGCCGCGACCTGCAGGGCGAGGCCAAAAAGCTCGGCCGGCCCTGGGAGATCGGCAAGGCGTTCGAGGCCTCGGCCCCCTGCACCGCGCTGGTCCCGGCCGAAAAGATCGGCCACCCGGACAAGGGTGCCGTGTGGCTCAAGGTCAACGACAAGACCGCCCAGGAAGGCGACCTCAACCAGATGATCTGGAAGGTGCCGGAGATGATCTCCTACCTGTCGGAGTATTTCGAGCTGCAGCCCGGCGACCTCATCATGTCCGGCACCCCGGCCGGCGTGGGCCCGGTGAAGAAGGGCGACAGGCTGCACGGCCATGTCGATGGGGTCGGCGATCTCAAGCTGAGCGTCGCCTAGAGCATATCCCGGGTAGCTGGGATACGCTCTAGCTCCCGCGGTGCAGCATGAAGCCTGGACCCGCGCTGGCGGGTCCGGGCTTTTGCTTTTCTCGTCACAGCTTTGCCACAAAGGCTGCCGAATTCCTGCCCCCTTCTCCCGCTAGTCTGTTGGGCAAGAACGGGATTGTTCCAGCCTACGGGAGACGGACCATGGCCAAGCGGCCCCAGGCAGATTTCACCTTCGGGCCGGCACTCGACGACCTGCTCGAGGACCCGGTCGTCCGGGCGGTGATGGATCGCGACGGCGTCGGCCGGGACGAGATTCTCGACCTCGCGGCGGCGGTGCAGGAGC
>VGEI01000524.1 GCA_016869415.1 Alphaproteobacteria bacterium | reverse complement strand
CGGCTTGTGGGCGAATCCCTGGCCTTTGACGTCGCGGTCCTCCACCGGTGCGAACATCGTGCCTAGGAAGAGCACCAGCCCGTCGGGATACTGATGGTTGGGACCGATGGCGTGGGTGACGATGTCGAGCGGGTCGCGGCTGATCTCGCTCATCGAGCTGCGGCCGCGGAGCGTATAGCCCTCGGGTCCCTTGATCTCCAGCGCGATCTCTGACTTGCGCATGTCGTCGACGCCATAGCTCCTGTCGAACAGGCGGACAAACGGGCCGATGGCGCAGGAGGCGTTGTTGTCCTTGCACTTGCCGAGCAGCAGGGCGCTGCGTCCCTCGACGTCGCGCAAATTGACGTCGTTGCCCAGCGTCGCGCCGACGGTTTTACCCTTGGAATTCACCGCCAGCACGATCTCGGGCTCCGGGTTGTTCCAGGTCGAGGCCGGGTGCAGGCCGATATCGGCGCCGGTGCCGACCGCTGACATGGGCTGCGACTTGGTAAAGATCTCGGCGTCGGGACCGATGCCGACCTCGAGATATTGCGACCAGGCCTGGCGCTCGATCAGCATTTGCTTGAGCTGCATCGCCTTCTCCGAGCCCGGCTTGATCGAGCGCAAGTCGCCGCCGATGATCTTGGCGATCTGGGCGCGGATGCCATCGGCCTTGGTCAGATCGCCGCGCGCCTGCTCCTCGATCACCCGCTCAAGCAGGCTGTTGACGAAGGTGACGCCGCTGGCCTTGATCGCCTGCAGGTCGCAAGGGGCCAGGAAATAGGGCTGTTTCGGATCGCGGCTGCTCTCGACACTGTTGGCGATCAGCGCTGCCGTGTCGCCGATGCGCGTTCCCGTTCCCCGCGCCACGACCACCGGGTCGTTGGCCTCCAGCAGGTCGCTCATGGTCGGCGCGAGGCGGGAGATGTCCCACACGCCGTCGCCGCGCACGGAGACGACCGACGGCCCGCCGGGGTTGCCGGGGAGCCAGGCGCGCCCTACCAGGGTGCCGGCAGTGCCGTCGGCGGGCAGGGTCTTGGCAGTCAGCAAATCCTTCATCGCGCGTTTCCCCCGGGGGTCGAAGACGTGTTACGAGACGGGACCATGAATGATAAAGCGAACAGCGTCGGCCGGCGCGCCGATTATAGGCACTTCCTCACCATCCCGACCCGCTGGAAAGACAACGACGTCTACGGCCATGTCAATAACGTCAACTATATTTCGTTTTTCGACACGGTCATAAACCGCTACCTGATCGATGCCGGCGGCTTCGATCTTCATCAGGCGCCGATCATCGGCATCGCCGTCGAGACCTTCTGTCGCTTCCGCCGCTCCTTCGCCTTTCCCGAGGACGTCGAGGCAGCATTGCGCACAGGCCATCTCGGCAATTCCTCGGTCCGCTACGAGGTCGGGTTGTTTGGCCGGGGCGACGACGAGGCGCGGGCCGAGGGCCATTTCGTGCACGTCTTCGTCGAGCGGGCGACCAACCAACCGGTGCCGATCCCAGCCGCCATCCGGGCCGCGCTCGAGAAGCTGAAGCGCTGACCGGAGCTTGGCGCCGTGCCGAATCCTTCTGAGCCTCGCCTCTGCTCCATGCCGGTCCTCAGTCCGGGCGGCTTCGTTCGCCTGGCGTGGGCGGAGTGGGGAGCCAAAGCAGCTGGACAAGTAGTGGTCTGCGTCCACGGCCTGACCCGCAACGCGCGTGATTTCGACTTCCTGGCGCAGGATCTCGCCGGCCAGGACTGGCGTGTGGTCAGTGTCGACGTGCCGGGTCGCGGGCGCAGTGAATGGTTGCGCCGGCAGGAGGACTACGCCTATCCCGTCTACGCCGCGGCGCTGGCGGCACTGATCGGCCGGCTGGGTGTCGAGCGAGTCGACTGGGTCGGCACTTCAATGGGCGGCCTCATTGGCATGATGCTGGCAGCGCAGCCTGGCACGCCGATCCGCCGCCTGGTGCTCAACGATGTCGGCGCCTTTATACCAAAAGCCTCGATCGCACGCATTGCGCAGTATGTCGGCCGCGATCCACGCTTCGCCGGCGTTGCCGAGGTCGAGGCCTATCTGCGTCAGGTCAACGCGCCCTTCGGGCCGCTGACCGACGCCCAATGGCGCCACCTCGCCAGCCATAGCGCTGTGCCAGCGGCGGAAGGGGGTTGGCGGCTGCACTACGACCCGGCGATCGGCAGGGCCTTCACCAGCGCCCCGGTTGAAGACGTGGCGCTGTGGCCGGTGTGGGAGGCGATCGCCTGCCCGGTGCTGATCCTGCGCGGGGCCGAGTCCGATCTGCTGTCTCGCCAGACGGCCGAGGAGATGACGCGTCGTGGCGTTGCGGCGGCGGCGGGCAAGGTGCAGATGCGGGAGATCGCCGGCGTGGGGCATGCGCCGGCCCTGGTGGCGCTTGATCAGATTGCGCTGGTGCGCGAGTTTCTGAGCAGGGTGTAGGCGATGGCGACTCCAGCTCCGCAGACTCTGAAGCTACGGGCCGGCGATCTGGCCCTCGATCTCGTGCCGGAGGTCGGTGGCGGTATTGCCGGTTTCCGCACGGGCACTGTCGACCTGATGCGCTCGGCCT
>VGEI01000523.1 GCA_016869415.1 Alphaproteobacteria bacterium | reverse complement strand
CGGCCAGAGTTACATGCGGGGCCTTGCCGTAGCTCGTCAGCATCCAGACGAAGGCGGCGACCGCCAGGACGGAGTAGAGGCCGGCGAAGGCGGGCTCGCCGAGAGCCGCGGCGAGGGGGGTGCGCACGGGGGCGCTCGACAGCAGGAAATGGCCGCCGACGAAAACCAGGTGGCGAGGGCAAGCGCGCTCATTGCGTCCATGCGCAAACTCCTCAGACCGTCTCGGGGTCGATCCGGCGGCGGCGGCAGGCGGCGGTGAAGGTGTTCTCGAGCAGGCAGGCGATGGTCATCGGCCCCACGCCGCCCGGCACCGGCGTGATGGCGGCGGCGACCGGCAGTGCCTCGTCGAAGGCCACGTCGCCGACGATGCGCATCGTCCCGTCCTTCTCGGTGACGCGGTTGATGCCGACATCGACGACCACGGCACCCGGCTTGATCCAGCTGCCGCGGATCACCTCCGGCCTGCCGACGGCCGCCACCAGGATGTCGGCGGTGCGGCAGAGAGAAGGCAGGTCCGGCGTCTTGGAATGCGCCACGGTCACCGTGCAGTCGGCGCGCAGCAGCAGCTGGGCCAGCGGCTTGCCGACGATGTTCGAGCGGCCGACGATCACCGCATGCTGGCCGGCGAGCTGCGGCACGCCGGCGCGCAGCAGGAGCTCGCACCCGAGCGGCGTGCAGGGCACCAGGCCCGGCTGGCCGGTGGCCAGGCGCCCGGCGTTGATGACGTGGAAACCGTCGACGTCCTTGTCGGGATCGATGGCGTCGATCACTGCACCCGAGTCGATCGCCTTGGGCAGCGGCAGCTGCACGAGGATGCCGTCGACCTTGTCGTCGCTGTTGAGCTCGGCGAGCAGCTTGAGCAGCTGCGCCTGCGAGGCCGACTCCCGCAGCTTGTGCTCGAAGGATTGCAGGCCGGCTTCCTGCGCTGCCTTGCCCTTGTTGCGGACGTAGATGTGGCTGGCCGGGTTGTCGCCCACCAGCACCACGGCAAGGCCGGGCACGACGCCGTGCAGCTGCTTCAGGCGCTCCGCGCGCTTGAACAGGCGCTGGCGCAGGGCCGCAGCGTAACCCTTGCCGTCGATCAGGGCCGCGGTCATGCCGCGATCCTGCCGGCGAGGTGTGGCAGAAGCGCCGTGGCGTTGCCGCGCACCAGCACGCGCTTGAGGCGGCCCGAGGCGCCGGACAGCAGGGTCAGGGTCGATGGCGGCACGTCCCTGGCCCTGGAAAGCAGGCGCAGCACCGCCGCATTGGCTGCGCCGTCCGCAGGCGGGGCGGCGACGCGTACCGCCAACGCGCCCTCGGGCCCGTGCGGGCCGACGATCTCTGCGGCGCCGTCGACGCCCTCGCGGCGGGCGCGTGGCGTCACGCGGACGGTCACGACGACTCCTTCGGCGGTTGCGGTCAGCGGCGATGAGCGCATGGCAGCGTTCCCGCCCTCAGGCGAGATATTCGCTGATCAGATTTCTCACGAAAATCAGCAGCAGGATGAGGACGACCGGCGAGATGTCGACGCCGCCCAGCAGCGGCACGACTCGCCGGATGGGGCGCAGAGCCGGCTCGGTGACGCGGTAGAGGAATTCGCTCAGCGTGTAGACGAAGCGGTTATGGGAGTTGAGCACATTGAAAGCCAGAAGCCAGGACAGCACAGCCGAAGCGATCAGGACCCAGATGTAGATCTCGATCACCGTGAAAATCAGTAGGATCAGAGAATTCATCGTCGCTCCGGAGGTCCCTGCCGGCGGTCCCATGGCACCGCAGCCAAGCGGCAGGAAGGACCCTACAGAGCCCTCCGATCACGCGCAAGCCTTTGGCCGGGCACGCGTTCCGGCTGCTTGTCGGCGCCCTTTTCCTTGACAGCGCAGGGGCCTCACACCCATTATCCCGGCCGCTCAGCACCGGCGGGGCCGTAGCTCAGATGGGAGAGCGCCTCGTTCGCAATGAGGAGGTCAGGGGTTCGATTCCCCTCGGCTCCACCATCCGCCGGTAGGCTTTAGAGGGACTTAGCGCCCTCATTGCTCCCCCAAACGCCCTTGCAAATCGCACTGGTCACACTCTGGCCACAGCGAGGAGCAATGGCGTCCCTTCGTAGGCACCGGCAAAAGTGGCAGGTTCAGGTCCGTCGGCTTGGATTGCCGCCTCTTACCAAGACATTCACGCTCAAGGCGACGGCGGAAGCGTGGGCTCGGGAAACCGAGATTGCAATTGAGCGTGGTGAGCTAAAGCATGACCTTGCGCGCCTAAAGATAACATCGCTCGCGGAATTGTGCTGGCGCTACAGCAAGGAAATTCTGCCGAGAAAGCGCGGCGCTGATCGTGAGTACTTTTTTATTCAGACGATCCTGCGGCATCCCTTAGCCTCTCTGTCGCTGGCACGCCTATCATCCGCTGAAATCGCAGACTACCGGGATACAAGGCTTCAGTCTGTCCAATCGGCGTCGGTATGTCGTGAGCTAGCCCGGCTTATTCATGACGAGGGGCCCGATTTTGGGCGGCGGCGGAATAGTCGGACAGCCGGCGTGGCGATGCCTGGCGCTGTGAGCGGCGCGGCGATTCAGTG
>VGEI01000522.1 GCA_016869415.1 Alphaproteobacteria bacterium | reverse complement strand
GGCCCGCCGCCTGCTCGGGCAAAGCAAGATCGTCGGCGTGACCTGCCACGCCTCGCGCCACCTCGCCATGGAAGGCGCCGAGAAGGGCGCCGACTACGTCGCCTTCGGCGCCTTCTTCGCCACCAGCACCAAGCAGGCCAAGGCCAGCGCCGGCCTGGACATCCTGGAATGGTGGTCGGAGATCTTCGAGATCCCCTGCGTCGCCATCGGCGGCATCACCGTGGAGAACTGCCCACCCTTGGTGAAGGCCGGCGCGGATTTCCTCAGCGTGATATCAGGCGTCTGGGACTACCCCTCCGGCCCGGCGTCGGCCGTGCGCGACTTCAACACCGCGATCAAGGCGGCGAAGCCGTGAGCCCCTAACGGAACTCGGCGATCACCTCGATCACCCCGATGATATTGTCGTTGAACGCGCGCAGTTCCTCCGCCGGAGTCGAATATTCCTGGTGCTCGCGCCCGCCGGCGTCCTCGACGGAATAGCGCGCGAGATAGGACCGGCGCACCGCGAAGCGGGTCATACCAGGGGCCCGAGGTTCTGACTCGTGGGGGATTCCGAAGGCTGGCGGGGCGTGATTCTTTCCGGAAGGTGATGCCGGCGGGGACAATGGCGGCGGTGGCAATCAGTCGACTGGAGTTGTCAGCATGCGAGCTGCGCCAGGAAGCGGCGCGGACGGATGATGCGCCGCAGGCGCGGCGCCTGCCGGCGCTGGCCATGGTGCTGGAAGGCGCCGAGCGCGAGGCGGCGGCGCGAACCTGCGGCATGGATCGCCAGACGCTGCGTGATTGGGTGCACCGTTACAATGTGGAAGGCGTCGCCGGGCTGCGCGATCGCCCCTCGCCCGGGCGCAAGCCACGGCTGAGCCCGGCGCAGGGGCCCGATCCGGCCAGCGATGGCGTGGTGCGCTGGCGGCGGGTCGACCTGCAGGCGGTGATCGCGCGGCGCTTCGGCGTCGAGATGCATGAGCGCACGGTCGGCAAGGTGCTGGCCAAGCTTGGCTTGCGCCGGCTGTCGGTGCGGCCGCATCACCCGCAGGTCGATGCCGCGGCGCAGGCGGCGTTCAAAAAAACTTCGCCGACCTGGTCGATGCCGTGATCCCGCCCGAGGCCCGCGGCAAGCCGATCGAGATCTGGTTCCAGGATGAGGCCCGTGTCGGGCAAAAAGGCACCCTGACCCGGGTATGGGCTCGCCGCGGCTCGCGCCCGCCAGCGCCACGCGACCAACGTTACGACTGGGCCTACTTGTTCGGCGCCGTCTGTCCGGCGCGCCGCGCCGCCGCCGCGGTCGTGCTGCCGATCGCCAATGCCGAGGCGATGAACCTTCACCTCGCGGCGATCAGCGACAACGTCGCCGCCGGCGCCCACGCCGTCCTGGTCATCGACGGCGCCGGCTACCACCAGCCGAGCGCGCTCCACTGCCCGGCCAACATCAGCCTGCTCACCCTGCCGCCCTACTCGCCACAGCTCAACCCGGTCGAGAACGTCTGGCAGTACCTGCGGCAGAACTTCCTCGCCAACAGCATCTTCGACACCTACGAGGACATCCTCGAGGCTTGCTGCGCCGCCTGGAACAAGCTCATCGCCCTGCCTGATCGCCTCGCCTCCATCACACAGCGCGACTGGGCGGTCATCAGATAAGGCCGATGGTATGACTAAGCAGCCGCGCGGTGCGCCGCCTTCTCGTAGTACCGCTTGCCGCTCTTCGACATCTCGACCAAGCTTTTCGGCGGGTTGAAGCGCGGTCCGTGCTTCTTCGCCAGCGCCTTGGCCTCGGCGACGAACTTCGCTGCGCCGACGCCGTCGATCAGCGACAGCACGCCACCGGTGAAGGGCGCGAAGCCCCAGCCGAGGATCGAGCCGACATCGGCGTCGCGCGGGTCGGTGACCACATTCTCGTCCAGGCAGCGCACGGACTCGATCGCCTGCACGTAGAGGAAGCGGCGCTTCAATTCCTCGACGTCGGGCTGCTCGGCCGCCAGCTTGAACGGCTCGGCGAGGCCGGGCCACAGCCGCTTCTTGCCGTCGGCCGGATACTCGTAGAAGCCCTTGCCGACTTTCTTGCCGATGCGGCCGAGCTGCTCGACCATCAGGTTGACCACGCCGCCGCCCGGCCGCTCGACGAACTTGTTGCCGAGATCGAGGCGGGTCTGCTTCGCCACCTTGTGCATCAGGTCGAGGGAGACCTCGTCGGACAACGCCAGCGGCCCGACCGGCATGCCCGACATCCGCCCGGCATTCTCGATCAACGCCGGCGCGACGCCCTCGGCCAGCATGGCGAGGCCTTCCTGCACATAGGTGCCGAACACACGGCTGGTGTAGAAGCCGCGCGAGTCGTTGACCACGATCGGCGTCTTGCGGATGCGCTTCACGTAGTCCATCGCGACCGCGAGCGCGCGGGCGTTGGTCCTCTTGCCCTTGATGATCTCGACCAAGGGCATGCGGTCGACGGGGGAGAAGAAGTGCAGGCCGATGAAGCTCGCCGGCCGGCCACTCGCCTCGGCCAAGCCGGTTATCGGCAGGGTCGAGGTGTTCGACGCGTAGATTGCGCCCGCGCCGATGAC
>VGEI01000521.1 GCA_016869415.1 Alphaproteobacteria bacterium | reverse complement strand
CACGACCTATATCCCCTGTGTCAGCTTGCTCGACTTCTGGCTGCGCTCGGGCCGGCTCGAGCTTGTCGTTTACGCGCACAGCATCGATTTCGGCAAGAAGGGCTTTGCCAATCTCGTGCAGCTGGCGGAGCTTCAGCGCCACGTTGCCGAGCGTCTGCACGTGCCAGAGGGCAACTTGGTGTTCATCGTCAAATCCGCCACGATCTCTACGACCGAGGTGGAGGCTATGCGCAAGGTGGTGGAGACCGCGCGGGGCCGCTAGGCAACGGTCAACCGGACCGCGCCCGCAGCGCTGAAATCATCGGGTAGAGCAGGGCGACCGCGGCGAGGATAAGAAGCCCGGTCGAGGTATAGCCGCGGAAGAGGATCGACAGTTCGCCTCCTGACATCGAAAGGGCCTGGCGCAGCGAGTTCTCGGTCAGCGGGCCAAGGATCAGGGTGAAGGCCATCGGGGCGATGGGAATGTCGAGCTTCTTGAACAGATAGCCGACGACGCCAAAGACGATCAGCACGCCGATATCGAACAGGCTGTTGCTGGTGACGAAAGCGCCGAGCAGGGTGAAGGCGAGGATCAGCGAGAACAGGATCGAGTGCGGTACCTTGAGCAGCCGCACCCAGAGTCCGACGAGCGGCAGGTTGAGCACCAGCAGGATCAGGTTGCCGATATAGAGGCTGGCGATCACGCCCCAGACGAAATCCGGCTTGTCGCGGAACAGGAAAGGGCCCGGCTGCAGGCCGTTCATCATGAAGGCGCCGAGCAGCACGGCGATAGTCGGCGAGGCCGGGACGCCGAGGGTGAACAGCGGGATCAGCGCGCCGTTGGCGTAGGCGTTGTTGGTGGCCTCGGGCGCCGCCACGCCCTCGATGGCGCCGTGACCGAAGCGCTCGGGGTGCCGTGAGACCTTCTTCTCCAAGGCATAGGAGGCGAGGGTGGGGAGGATGGTGCCGATGCCGGGGATAAGCCCGAGAAAGATGCCGACCGCTGTGCCGCGAGCGATGGGCGCAGCTGAGGCCTTCATCTCCTCCGCGGTCAGCATGGTGGCGCTGACCTTGGCCTCCTCGATCGTCGGTGCTGCCTTGCGCTCGAGACTGTGCAGCACCTCGCCGATGCCGTAGAGGCCCATGATCACGGGTACGAACCCGATGCCGTCGGAGAGCTCGCGTATGCCGAAGGTCAGGCGTGGCGTGCCCTCGACGAAGTCCATGCCGGGAATGGCCAGCGCCATGCCGAGCAACGCGCTGAGCAGACCGAGGATGAGCCGATCACCGGAGAAGGCTATCAGCAGCACGAGGCCGAGCACCATCAGGGCGAAGAACTCCGGCGGGCCGAAATTGAGGGCCACGGCGGCGAGCGGCGGAGCGGCGAAGACCAGCACGATGGTCGCTACCGTGCCGCCCACGAACGAGGCGATGGCGGCGATGGCCAGCGCGGCGCCGGCCCGGCCTGTCTTCGCCATGCGGTAGCCATCGACGCAGGTGACGGCCGAGGCGCCTTCGCCAGGCACGTTCATCAGCACGGCGGTAATTGTGCCGCCGTACATGGCACCGTAGTAGATCGCCGACAGCATGATGATGGCGCCAGTGGCGTCGAGCTTGAAGGTCAGCGGCAGCAGGATGGCGATGCCGGCGATTGGCCCGATGCCGGGCAGCACGCCAACGGCCGTGCCGATGATCGAGCCAATCAGGGCGAAGAGCAGGTTTTCGGGCCGCAGCGCGACGGCGAAGCCGTCGATCAGGCTGGCAAAGACGTCCATAGAGCGCCTTTCCCGCGCGTGTCGGCTGGCGGCTACGCGCGCGGGAGCGGAACGTCGGCTACTTCTTGAGAACCTTGCCCAGATCCTCGCCGATCGCCTTCTGGTCAGCCTGGACCTGGCGGGCAGCTTCGAGAATCTGCTTGCCGGTCTTGAACTCGATGAATTCGCCGATCGCCTCGAGCCTGCCACGGGTCTCCGTGTCATCCATCGCCGCCTTGAGGGCGTCCTCGAGCTTCTGGCGGATTTCCTCAGGCATCTTCGGCGGACCAGCCAGCGACGACAGGTTGCGCACGGTGAACTTGAAGCGGTCGCTGCTCTTAGGCACGCCCATCTTCTCAAGCTCCGGCCAATCCTTGCTGACCACCAGCAGTGGCCGCAGGGCGCCGGTCTTGATATGGGGCAGGGTCGGGGTCGCCGAGTTCTGCACCGTCTGGGCGTCGCCGGAGAGCACTTTGAGCGTCTGCTCGGCGCCGCCGGTCGTGGGCATGGTCCGGTACTGCAGGCCCCCCGCCGCCTTGGCGAGCTGGGCCATACCGATATCGGGCAAGCCGAACGCTCCGGAATTCGCATAGACCACGCGGTTGGGATTGGTCTTCATGTAAGCGATCAGGTCGTCGATCGTCTTCCATGGGCTGTCGCCCTTGACGAACTGGGCGTACATCGATTCCAGCACCGAACCGACGAAGGTGAGCTGCAGCGGATCGAAACCGAGGTCGGTGGTCCAGGGCAGTACGGTGAGGATCGAGCCCGACGTCATGGTCAGCGTGTAGCCATCTGGTGTCGAGTTGAAAACCGCGCCCGTACCG
>VGEI01000520.1 GCA_016869415.1 Alphaproteobacteria bacterium | reverse complement strand
GCGGCAATCCCGACGGTTTGCGGACCGTGAGCAAGCCGCAATGGGACGTAAATCTATACGAGTTGCTCAAGTCCTACGGCGACTACCGCAACCGGGTAGATCGTCGCAGCGTCCTCGAGATCGCTCCGACGGAGCTCTTCTCGATGGAGGCGGCGCTGGAGCGGATGAGCGCCATGCTCGGACGGTTGCCCGATTGGGCGACCCTGCAGACCTTCCTTCCCCAGGGATTGCAGGGGATTGTCGGCCGTTCCGCACTCACTGCCACCTTTGCCGCCAGCCTCGAACTGGTGCGTACAGGGCGTCTGCAGCTGCGCCAGGATCGACTCTTCGGGCCGATCTACGTACGCAAAGCACCGGAAGGCCAGGTCACCGAGCTGCCCGTGGGCGACAGAACATGACCGAGAACCAGAACGACGATCTCCCCGCCGCCACCGGCGAGGCGGAAATGGATGACGCCGCAGAGGTGCACCGCCCGGAATTCCGGGCTGACGACCGGGCCCAGCAGCTGCGCCTGCTAGAGGCTATCCTCTTCGCCGCCGCCGAGCCGCTGACGCGCGAGGCGATTGCGCTGCGCATGCCCCCTTCCGTGACCAAGAATGGGAGCGCCGACCTCGACTCCCTGGTCGATGAGATCGAGCAGCTCTATGCAGGCCGCGGCGTCAACCTCATACGTGTCGCCGGCAAGCTGACACTACGCACTGCGCCGGACCTCGTCGATGCTCTGAAGATCGAGCGCACGGTCAGCCGCAAGCTGTCACGCGCCGCCATCGAGACCCTGGCTATCATCGCTTACCACCAGCCGATCACCCGGGCGGAGATCGAAGAGGTGCGCGGTGTGGCCCTGTCGCGCGGTACCCTGGATCTCCTGATGGAAGCCGGCTGGATCCAGCCCAAGGGCCACCGCGAGACGCCCGGCCGCCCGGCCACATGGGTGACCACAGAACACTTTCTGCTGCATTTCGGCATCGATCACCTCAACGATCTGCCGGGCGTTGAGGATCTTCGCGCCGCCGGCCTGCTCGATGCGCGCCCGGCCGTCAGCGCCTACAGCGAGGAGGCCGGAATCAGCTTCCCTGACGCGCCTGGCGAGGATGCCGAGGCTGAGGAGCCGGAGACGGTCGACGCCGAGACGGGCGAGACGCCGGCGGAGAAGCCGCAGGGCGGATGAGCAGCGCCGGCGCGCGCCCCTCTGCCTTGCGGGGCGGGCTAGCCATTCGCGGAGTCAGCCACTCCTTCGACGACCGGCGTGCGGTCGACGACGTCCATCTCGACATCGGGGCCGGGGAGCTCGTCTGCCTGGTCGGCCCATCCGGCTGCGGCAAGACGACGCTGCTGCGTCTCTCGGCTGGTCTGGTGACGCTGCAGCAGGGCACCATCGAGATCGACGGCAGTATTGTCGCCGCTGTCGGGCATTCTGTACCGCCCGAGGCACGCGGTGTCGGGCTGGTGTTTCAGGACTACGCGCTGTTCCCGCATCTCGATGTCGCCGGGAATGTCGGCTTCGGCCTGATAGGGCTCTCGGCAAGCGAGCGCGCCGCGCGTATCGACGCGATCCTCCACCAGGTCAATATGGTGGAATATCGCAACGCCTGGCCGCATCAACTGTCGGGTGGGCAGCAGCAGCGCATCGCTCTCGCCCGCGCCCTCGCGCCGCGCCCGCGGGTCATGCTGCTCGACGAGCCGTTCTCCGGCCTCGATACACGGCTGCGCGCCTTGATCCGCGACGACACGCTGCACGTCCTGAAGGAGAACGGCGTGGCCACGCTGATGGTCACACACGATGCCGAGGAGGCCATGTTCATGGCCGACCGCATTGTCTTGATGAACCGCGGCCGGATCGAGCAGGCGGGCAAACCGGTCGAGGTCTACGGCAAGCCGGCGAGTGCCTTCGTGGCGCGCTTCTTCGGCGAGGTGAACGAGCTGCGCGGCATCGTGCGCAACCGCTCGGTCGCGACACCGTTCGGCTTGGTGAGCGCCGACGGTCATGCTGAAGCTGCGACGGTGGAGATCGTCATCCGGCCTGAGGCTCTCAAACTGGCGCCGGCGAACGGCGCCGCGGCCGGGGAAGGCCAGTGTGTCGCCAAGGTCATGGCGGCCCGGCTGCTCGGCCGCAGCTCGTGGATACACCTCGACATCGGCGGACCCTCCGGGCACGGCGAGACGGCGCACGCCCAGCATTTCCACGCCCGTGTGCCCGGCAGCTTCCTGCCGGCAGAGAACGAGATGCTCTCCGTCAGCCTCGATCCGGCGCAGGCCTTCGTCTTCGCGCCGCCTGATTCGAGCTAAGGGCGCCTGCCCGGACGAGCAGATTCGGGGCGGGCTCCACGCATCGTTTAAGCGGCGCGGATCCTGGTGAGGAAGCCGTCGACCTTGGCGCGCAACGCCTCCGACTGCTTGGAGAGTTCGCCTGATGATGCCAGCACCTGCGAGGCGGCGGCGCCGGTATCGGTGGCGGCCTTGGTCACGACGCCGATGTTCGACGACACCTCGGCAGTACCGGCCGAAGCCTGTCGAACGTTACGGGTGATCTCCTGTGTTGCCGCACCCTGCTCCTCGACGGACGAGGCG